>NZ_KV814883.1:16687-34485 GCF_001814135.1 Neisseria sp. HMSC067H09
AAATGGTATTGAGCATAAAATTTTAATAACTCATTATTGCAAAGGTCTCGATCTATTCCGATTGCCTTTACAAGACACGGCAAACCGTTAAAATATCTTAAATCCCTTAAATTTCACAATCAAGGAAGAATTATGCCGACATTGCAAAATAAAACGATTCTGGTAACCGGAGCATCGCAAGGCTTGGGCGAACAAGTGGCCAAAGCCTATGCTGAAGCGGGGGCGACCGTTATTCTGGTTGCGCGCCATCAAAAAAAGCTGGAAAAAGTTTATGATGCGATTGTCGAAGCAGGCTGTCCCGAGCCGTTTGCCATTTGTTTCGATTTAATCGGCGCGGAAGAAAAAGAATTCGAGCAGTTTGCCGCAACCATCGGCGAAGCGATTCAGGGGAAACTCGACGGTATCGTCCATTGCGCCAGCTATTTTTACGCGCTCTCGCCTTTGGATTTTCAAACCGTCGCCGAATGGGTCAACCAATACCGTATCAACACCGTTGCACCGATGGGTCTGACCCGCGCGCTGCTTCCGCTGCTGAAGCAGTCGCCCGACGCGTCCGTCATCTTCGTCGGCGAAAGCCACGGCGAAACCCCGAAAGCTTACTGGGGCGGTTTCGGTGCATCCAAAGCCGCATTGAATTATTTGTGTAAAGTTGCCGCCGACGAATGGGAACGCTTTGAAAACCTGCGTGCCAATGTTTTGGTCCCCGGTCCGATTAATTCTCCGCAGCGCATCAAATCCCATCCCGGCGAATCGAAGAGCGAACGTAAAAACTACGAAGACGTATTGCCCCAGTTTGTTTGGTGGGCAAGTGAAGAGAGCAGGGGGCGTAGCGGCGAAATCGTTTATCTTTGATTTGCTTCTACCGTAATTTGAAAGGTCGTCTGAAAACAAACATAGCGGGTTTCGCTAAAAATGTTTCAGACGACCTTATCTTATGCTTTACTTTTTAGAATGCCATATGAACATTGGGTTCGCAGCCTGTCCGTTTGGAATGAGTTAATCGAACTGCCTTTACCCGGTACAGAGTTGTTTTACAACCCTTGGCGGTCGAGCCAGCGTTCGGCATCAAGTGCGGCTTGGCAACCTGAGGCCGCGCTGGTGATGGCTTGGCGGTAAGTATGGTCTTTGACGTCGCCTGCCGCCCATACTCCTTCAATGTTAGTCGCGCCGACGTTGTCGCCCGTACCGCCTTTGGTTTTCAGGTAGCCGGTTTCGTCCATATCGAGCTGGCCTTTGAAAATGTCGGTGTTGGGTTTATGGCCGATGGCGATGAAAACGCCTTTGACGGCGATGTCTTCGGTAGTGCCGTCATTGTGTTTCAAACGAGCGCCGGTAACGCCGCCTTCGTCGCCCAAGACTTCATCCAGATTGCTGTTGAGTTTGAGGATGATTTTGCCTTCTTCAACGCGCTGCATGAGTTTGTCCACCATGATTTTTTCGGCGCGGAAGCTGTCGCGGCGGTGGATCAGGGTAACGGTGTTGGCGATGTTGGCGAGGTAAAGGGCTTCCTCTACGGCAGTATTGCCGCCTCCGACGACGGCTACGTCTTGCTGTTTATAGAAGAAACCGTCGCAGGTCGCGCAAGCGGATACGCCTTTGCCGGCAAAGGTTTCTTCGCTGGGCAGCCCCAGATATTTGGCGGATGCGCCGGTGGCGACGATCAGGGCGTCGCAGGTGTATTCGCCCATGTCGCCTTTTAGGGTGAAGGGGCGGTTTTGCAAATCGACGGTGTGGATTTGGTCGAAAATCATTTCGGTGCCGAAGCGTTCGGCATGGGCTTGGAAACGCGCCATCAGTTCAGGGCCTTGTACGCCTTCGGCATCGGCGGGCCAGTTGTCGACTTCGGTGGTGGTCATCAGTTGTCCGCCCTGTTCGACGCCGGTAATGATGACGGGCTTGAGGTTTGCGCGGGCGGCATAGACGGCGGCGGTGTAGCCGGCAGGACCTGAGCCGAGGATGATGAGTTTGTGATGGTTGCTCATGATGTTTTCCTTACTTTGAGATTGAGTGTGTTTCAGACGAGGTAGATTTTACTTGAAAATCTAAGCTGCGTCCGTTGGTATGATGGGGAAATGTTGACGGTATTGAAATTGACAAGGGTCGATTGTGAATGGTAAATCAGTTATCGGGAAAGTGTATTCAAGAAAGGTCGTCTGAACATTTTCAGACGACCTTTTGCCTTTCAATCAGCCTTTTGTCGGCTTCACAATATCCGGCATTGGGATAATTTACAGGAAAACCAATGCTGTCATTTGTGTTTTATTTTTCCAGTAATTTGGCTGCTTCGACGGCGTAATAGGTCAAGATGCCGTCGGCACCGGCGCGTTTGAAGGCGAGCAGGCTTTCGAGTATGACTTTTTCACCGTCCAACCAGCCGTTTTGAATCGCGGCTTGAAGCATGGCGTATTCGCCGGAAACCTGGTAGGCGTAGGTTGGTACGCCGAACTCGTCTTTGACGCGGCGGACAACGTCAAGATAAGGCAGCCCGGGCTTGACCATCACCATATCCGCGCCTTCCTGAATGTCGAGGGCGACTTCGTGCAGGGCTTCGTCGGTGTTAGCGGGATCCATTTGGTAGGTTTTCTTATCGGCTTTGCCCAGATTGCCGGAACTGCCGACCGCATCGCGGAACGGGCCGTAAAATGCGGAGGCATATTTGGCGGAATACGCCATGATGCGGGTGTGGATGTGTCCCGCGTCTTCAAGGGCTTCGCGGATGGCGAGGATGCGGCCGTCCATCATATCGGACGGGGCGACGACCTGCGCGCCTGCGTCGGCGTGGCACAAGGCTTGTTTCACCAAAACTTCGATGGTTTCGTCGTTGAGGACGTAGCCGTTTGCATCGGTCAGTCCGTCTTGCCCGTGGATGGTGTAGGGGTCGAGGGCAACGTCGGTCATGATGCCGAGTTCGGGGAATTTCTCGCGCAGGGTGCGTACGACGGTAGGAACGAGTCCTTCGGGGTTGTAGGCTTCTTCCGCCAATTCGGTTTTATTTTGGGTAACGACGGGGAAGAGTGCCAGCATGGGGATGCCGAGCTTGAGGGCTTCTTCGGCGGTGAACAATAATTTGTCCAAACTTTGCCGCTTCACGCCGGGCATGGAGGGGACGGCTTCTTCTTGGTTGCTGCCTTCGAGTACGAAAACGGGGTAAATCAAATCGTCTGCGGTCAGGGTATGCTCGCGCATCAGGCGGCGGGAGAAGTCGTCTTTGCGCATGCGGCGCATACGGGTGGCGGAAACGTAACGCGGTGGGAAGTTCATAATCGTCCTTTGTCCTTCTGGAAACGGCTGAATCGGCAGGAGAAATGTTTTCAGACGACCTCTTTGCAAGCAGGGGTCGTCTGAAAATGGGTTTGTTACAGTTTACGCTGTTTTGGGTGATTACTGAAGCAGTAGATAGAATGTTGATACGAATCAGTCTTCGACTTTGGTAATCACTTTGACTGTTTTTTTAATTTCTTTGAACGTATCTGTTTTGAGGTTTTGTTCGTTCGGCAACATTCCGTTGGTGTTCAGCGGAGCGATGTTTTTCAAAGCGCGGCGGTATTCTGCTTCACTTAATTTTTCTTGGCTGATTCTCCATACTTTGCGGCCGGAGGCTTTAACTTCGGAGGCAGTCCACAGTCCTACCTTGTGGTAGTAGAACAAAACGCTTTGCAGGAGTGCTTTCATGTCCGCACCGGGCTTGCCGCTACCGATACTGCGTCCGATACGGTTGTTGCGCTGATCGACGGCTTGGTCGGCAAGGAAACGGCTGTAATAATCGGTTTTACCCTCTCGAATTTCCATGTCGGACAGGTAGGCATTGCCGGCCCTGTTGGCAATTTCGCTGTCGAATTGAGAGGAAATAGCGGCCTGCCATAAGGCCTGACGGACGGCATTGACCTGTGTCCCGCGTCCTTCGCCGTTGGCGAGGTCGTCTAAACCGGTCCGGGTGGCAAAGCGTGCGGCGTTGCTGGTTAGGTTAGTCGAGTTTTTGTCTTCAACGCCGATCACTTGCGCCGCAACAGGGTGGTTGATGGCAAATTGCGCGATTTTGCTGCGACGGCTTTGGTCTACCTGATAAGTATGGCAGCCGGAAAGCAATGCGGAAGCGAGCAGGATGTAAGAAGTATGTGTATTGAGTTTCATGTTTGCCATAATAAAATATTATTGTTTAGTGACAGATTACGTTATTTAACATAAAAATGCAGACAATAGCAAAATATTTTTCAAGCGGAGGGATTTGGGCTTGAATGGTTGCTTAATGGGGAAGTCGAGGTCGTCTGAAAATAGGCGTTACATTTTTCCGGGATTTTGACTGCGAAAAATATTAATAAGCTGTTTGGATTCCTGTAATGGCAAACCGAAATGCGTTCGGATTGCCTGAATATCCTCGGCATTGTTATCACTCAGATTGTGTGAGAGCCATTCGAAAGTTTCGGGCTGTTTCAGAATCCGTGCGAGGTATGCCTGCTTGAGTTTACGGTTGCGCCACCGAACGAACAGCATAGTGAAAACAAATAAGACAATCAGGAAAATATTGGTAAGGGCGATAAAAGTCATGTTGGAGCGTGCATGATTAGGTGGGAGTAAGTGCATATTATGAATGATTTTTCTCTTTCTTACTCAAAAAACTCATGTTAAGCGGAGTAAAGCCCATGCGGAAGCATGGTACAATATTGTCAACAATTTAAGGCGTTTTCCTCGCGGAGAACGCTGTTTTTCATTAGACATCAAGAGGCTTTTATGAAATTTTTAGACCGTGAGGCGACGATTGCCAAGCCGGGTTTCAACCGTTGGCTGGTGCCGCCTGCCGCTTTGGCGGTGCATCTTGCCATCGGGCAGATTTATGCGTATTCCGTGTTTAACGCGCCGCTGACCAAGCTTATCGGCATTACCGAATCAGCAGCCGGAGATTGGAAGCTGACGACTGTGGGCTGGATTTTCAGTATCGCGCTGGCTATGTTGGGCGCGTCTGCTGCTTTGTTCGGCACTTGGATGGAGCGTGTCGGCCCGCGCAAGGCGATGTTTGTCGCGGCGTGCTGTTTCAGCTTGGGCTTTTTTGTGACGGCACTCGGCGTCAGTACGCATAATCTGTTTCTCCTCTATTTGGGCAACGGCGTGATCGGCGGCATCGGCTTGGGGTTGGGCTATATCGGGCCTGTGTCCACTTTGATGAAGTGGTTTCCCGACAAACCGGGCATGGCGACGGGTTTGGCGATTATGGGGTTCGGTGGCGGTGCGATGCTTGCCTCGCCGTTGTCCGTATCGTTGATGAATGCGTTTTCAGACGACGTGTCAGTCGGTGTCGCGCCGACTTTTGTCGTTCTGGGGCTGTTTTACCTTGTGTTGATGATGTTCGGCGCATTCACCATCCGCGTGCCGGCAGAAGGTTGGAAACCTGAAGGCTATGTCGCGCCGAAAATGAAAAACAAGCTGGTCAGCAGCAATCATGTCAATGTTTCCCAAGCGATGAAAACGCCGCAATTTTGGCTTTTGTTTTGGGTGTTGTGTCTGAACGTGACTGCCGGTATCGGCGTTTTGGGGCAGGCTTCGGTCATGATTCAGGAGCTGTTTTCAGAGGCGTCGGTCGGCAAACAAGCGGCAATCGGTGCGGGGGCGGCGGCAGGTTTCGTCAGTCTTTTGAGTTTGTTCAATATGGGCGGGCGGTTTTTATGGTCCAGCGTTTCCGACAAACTCGGACGTAAAAATACCTACACCATCTTTTTCGTACTCGGCTCGCTGCTGTATTTTGCCGTTCCGTCCATTGGTGAGAGTGGAAACAAGGCTTTGTTTATTATTGGATTCTGCGTCATCATTTCCATGTATGGCGGCGGTTTTGCCGCGATTCCGGCTTATTTGAAAGACTTGTTCGGCACTTATCAGGTCGGCGCAATTCACGGGCGTATTTTGCTGGCGTGGTCAACTGCTGCCGTGATCGGTCCGGTCTTGGTGAACTACATCCGCCAAAGCCAAATCGACAGCGGTGTTCCCGCCGCGCAGGCATACGGCGTTACCATGTACATCATGGCGGGATTGTTGATTGTCGGATTGCTGTGCAACCTTGCCGTCAGATCGGTTCATGAAAAACACTATGAAACCGACATCAAAACAGCGGCGCACAGCGGCAATCCCGATGACGAAACTGCTGTTTCCGATGCCTACTTGCTGCAGGAAAAAGTTGCGGCAGGCGGTTTTTCGGTTTGGTGGCGTTGGGCTTTAGTCGGCGTCCCGCTGGCTTACGGCGTGGTGATGGTATTCGTCAAGGCATTGGATTTGTTCCGTTAAAAGCGGATTGATGAGGAAAAGGCCGTCTGAAAATTTTTCAGACGACCTTTTTGATATTGGTTATGATTGGAGGCTGTGTCGATATAGCGGGTTTATATGAGACTCTCCATCCAGTCATTTTTGTGGGGAGGGGTTTGGAAATTCGAAATTAGGGTGATTTTTGAATATTTCTAAAAATCAGAGTTCTCTTGCCTTGAGGGAAAAACGAAAGGGTCATTTTTATTTTGTATAGTGGATTAACTTTAAACCAGTACGGCGTTGCCTCGCCTTTGCTCAAAGAGAACGATTCTCTAAGGTGCTGAGGCACCAAGTGAATCGGTTCCGTACTATATGTACTGTCTGCGGCTTCGTCGGTCTTGTCCTGATTTTAAAGTTAATCCACTATATATTTGCTATAAATTAAACCCGCTAAGAAAAAAGGTCGTCTGAATTTTCAGACGACCTTTCGGTTTATGGATGGGATGGTTCGGAAACCATATCCGTCTCATCAAAATCCGGTTCGGGATCGCTTTGAAGGACTTTGCCGTTGAGCTTCAGTTCACCGTTTTGCAAAGTCATCTTGGTTTTGACCGTACTGTTTTCCAGCGTCAGATATTTTTCGTCCGCCATGCTGCGAATGGTGCTGTCCACCATCAACCGCAGGGTCTCGGTAACGTCTTCGATACCTGCCTGCCCATTTGCTTCGTCCTCGGGATTAACGCTGAAAATGCTGCGTGCCTGACTGATTGCCAGTTGTTCGAGCAGTTTTTGCGGAACCGCCATGTCAAATCCGGCTTCGGTTTTTTTCAGCATATTGCTGAGGCTGTTCAAATCTTTTACTACCAAACCTTTAAACAGCAGTTTGCCGCTGACATCGACATCGCCTTGAGGCATCGTGAATTTGAAGGTCTTAACATTCAAGATAGGATTATTGGTAAACAGGCTTGAAGCCTCGTTCTTGGCGGTCTGTATCAAGGCGTTTTGGATTTCTTCTTCGCTCATTTTTTTATCTGCGATTTCGGCAAATTTATTTTTCAGCGCAAGAAGGCCGGATGCATCCAAGTGTTCGGCGGCAATATGGATGTCCAGTGGGCCGTATTTTTCATCGCCGTAAGTCAGGTCTTGAAATTGGAAGCGGCCTTCGCTGTTGATGAATTTGTCCGCTTCGTGAGTATCGGTTTCAAATTTCAGTTTGCTGACTTTGATTTTTGACGGAGGGATGCTACCTGTCGGATTGATAAACGCGCCGATTTGTAGATTGGTAACTAAGTTCACCAATTCATTCAGCTTGATGTTGTAATCGATGTTGTCTTTCCACTGGAGCAGGAATTTATCCAGCGTAGTGCTGCTTTTGCCTAAAGACAGTTTGTTGAGGCCGTTTGTGGTTTTAGATTGGAAATGTAGGTTTTCCAGAGAAATGTCGCCCTTGTCCGCCAGTTTGACTTGAAGGGAGGGAGCCAGATAGTCATGGCTGTAACTTTGGAAATCTTTTTTATAGTCGGTATGCCCGCTCAGACCTTTCCAGTTCAGCTTGATGCCGGAAAGCTCTTCGTAATCGAAAGAAGGGATACTCAAATCCAGTTTGCCGCTGCCGCTGAAATAGATGGTGTTGCTCATCGTTACCGGCGTTTGTTTGCCGAAGAAGCGCGACAATGCTTTTTCGGTTTCAGGGTGATATTTGAACTCGGTTTCGATGTGCGCCTGAGTGCCTATGTCGCCGGCAAACGGTCCGTGGCTGATGTGGTTGATAACCGTAATCGGCTCTTGCAGGATGGTTTTCAGATTGTCGGGCAGGTATTTTTGCGTATTTTGAAGAAGGGTAGGCTTCAGGCGGATAACGGTGGTTTCCGTTGCGCTGAACCAGCCGCGTTCGTATTGATGCGATTCTACGGTCAGAAAACCGGAGTCTTGTAAGAGTTTTTGTTGTGCGGTAAGGCTTTCCTCTGCTTTGATGCCGAGGTAGTAGGGGGTACCAAGTACGGCTGCTACGGCTACGGCAGCAACAGGGATAAGATACTTTTTCATTGCTTCAGACACACAGATTGAAAGCGTTAAGCATAGCATTTTTTGCTTTGCTTGTCTTTTCGGTGTGGCGGCTTCCTGTGAAGAATATGGGGCGTCTGAAAAATTTTGGGCTGTTTTTTCGATTGTTCGGTAGGTGTTGGCGGGTAGTGTTTGGATATGTCTGTATTAGGTTTCAAATGATGTTCAAATGCAGTTTTTACTGTTTCCGTTAGTTGCTTTGACGGATGGGTGGTGCGGGTAAAAGCGTGGAATATCTTTCAGACGACCTTTAAGGTTTGGGGAAATGTTCAGTCGGTTAGGTTGCGTCCGTCGGAAATGTGCAGGCGGCTGAATATGGTGCTGGAGACGAGTGTAATCAAGCCGATGGAAAGCAGGGTAAGGCGGAATGAGAGGTGGAGGTTGCCTGCGGTAAAGCTGCTTTGCGACCAGTTTTGCAGGATAAGCGCGCCGAGCGCAATGCCGAGGCTGATGGCGAGTTGTTGGTTGACCGCCATCAGGCTGTTGCCGCTGCCGGTTTGGTGCGGGCGCAGGTCGGCGATGGTCAGAGTGTTCATGGCGGAGAACTGGATGGAGTTGCAGGTGCCGATGAGGAGCAGCAAGACTATCCATACGCTTAAGGACGTGTCGGCGTCGGGTAGGGCAAGCAGCATAATCAGTATGGCGAGGAGGCGCGTGTTCCAAATCAACACGCTGCGGTAGCCGAAGCGCGACATCAGGGGCTTGATGAGCGGTTTGACAACAAGCGAGGCGAAAGCGACGGGCGCGACCAGCCAGCCGGATACGCTGGCGGCAAAGCCGAACGCGACTTGAAACAATAGCGGCAGCAAAAAGGGGATGGAACTGATGCCGAGCCGGCTGAACAGATTGCCTGTCAGACCCAGCCGGAAAGTTCGGACTTGGAACAAATCCGCCGCATAAATCGGGTTGGCGGCGGTTTTCATGTGGCGGTAGTAGAGCAGGGCGAATGCCGTGCCGCCGAGTGCGAGTAAGAGCGAAAACCAAACCGCGCCCGAGTGGGACACCATTTCCACTGCCAACATCAAGAGACACGCCGCCGAAGCAAAAGTCAGGTAGCCACTCAAGTCCAGAACCGTATTTTCGCCTTTGACATCGGGCATAATCCGCCAGCCCAGCAAGACGCCGAGCAGCCCTATGGGCAGGTTCATCAGGAAAATCCAATGCCAAGATGCGTATTCTACCAAATAGCCGCCGACCAAAGGGCCGAATATCGGGCCGATCAGCGCGGGCATCACGGCATAGTTGATGGCGTTGAGCAGTTGGGATTTGTCGTACACGCGCAAAATCGTCAGGCGCGGTACGGGTACCAACATCGACCCGCCTATGCCCTGAATCACCCGCGCCATCACCAGCATGGGCAGATTGGCTGCCGCCGCACACAATGCCGATCCGAGCATAAAAATGCCGATTGAACCGAAAAATACGTTTTTAGTGCCGAACCTGTCCACCAAATAGCCGCTTAAAGGAATCAGCAGGGCAACGGTCAGCGTATAGGAAATCGCCGCCAGCTGCATATTGAGCGGCGATACTTTGAAATCTTTGGCGATTTCGGGCAGGGCGGTGTTCAGAATCGTCGCGTCTAGCATTTGCATGAAAATCGCAATCGCCAACAGCAGGGGCAGCCATCGGGACGGGCGGACGGGCGGCGTTTCCGAAACGTTTGATTCGGTTTTGTTCATAGGGTGAATTGTAACTGATTTGGCAATAGGTCGTCTGAAAGAGGGTAAGGGTAGCAAAAGGCAGCTATTGGCAAATAATATTGCAAATCTGATTCAGTTTTAGAATATTGTTTGAGCAATGTACTTTTAAGCGATGAGTTTCAGACGACCTCTGAAGTTGAGTGAATAGGATGACGATCGTCGTGGCAGCTCGAGTTTGAAAAAATTTAGTTTGGGTATTGTTTAATTATGAATATATTAGAGATTAATTGTAATGATAATAATTAGCATATGAAAAGATGATTCAAGATATGTGGGTATTAGGTCTTAGCAGCCATCCGTTTCCAATATTATTTTTTAAAATTATACTTGACCGCCTACATGCAATTACTTAAAGTAGCCGTCTATTTATACAAAGAAAAACGGGCACTCCCGTTAACGAAAAAATGAGCGCAATCACCCCACCCAAAATCACTAAATTCGACAGCAAGCCGACCGATGTTTATTTCTTCGGCACCTGCGTCCTCGATCTTTTCATGCCCGAAGCAGGCATGGATGCCATTACTTTAATCGAGCAGCAAGGCATACGGGTTCATTACCCGATGGCGCAAAGCTGCTGCGGCCAACCCGCCTACTCTTCCGGCCATCCGACCGAGGCGTTTGATGTCGCCAAAGCGCAACTTGACCTTTTCCCTGAAAACTGGCCGATCGTCGTACCGTCCGGCTCGTGCGGCGGCATGATGAAACATCACTGGCCTACTCTGTTTAAAAATACAGAATACGAATCCAAAGCGGTTGATTGTGCCAACCGCATCATTGAGTTTACTCATTTCTTGCTTGCCATCGGCTACAAGCCTGAAGACAAAGGCGAACCGGTCAAAGTCGCCGTCCACACTTCCTGCGCCGCCCGCCGCGAAATGAATGTCCATATTTCAGGCTGGCAGTTGATTGACGGCATGGAAAACGTTGAACGCATCGTTCACGACCATGAAAGCGAATGTTGCGGCTTCGGCGGTACATTCTCCGTCAAACAAGCCGATATTTCCGGCGCGATGGTAACCGACAAAGTTGCCGCGCTGAAAGAAACCGGCGCAACCGAAATCATCAGCGCGGACTGCGGCTGCATGATGAACATCGGCGGCAAAATCGCTAAGGACGAGCCGAACATGCCGCGTCCGAAACACATCGCATCCTTCTTGTTGGAACGCACCGGAGGCAAAGCATGAGCGCGCGCGAAAATATTTTGGCAAAACTGAAAAAAGCCGACGCATTGCCGATGGAAGAGCCTGCGGTTTTTGATTATTACCGTGAAATGGGTGTTTCTTGGGACAGCGAAGTTGAGCGCCTGAAACATTGGGCTGCCGCTATGCGCGCCGTCAAAACCGAAATTTATTGGGTGACCAAAACCGGCTGGCCGCAAGTATTCCGTCAAGCTGCCGAAGGCAAAGGTTTGAAAAACATCCTGCTGCCGTTAGCGACCGAACACGGACAAATTGCCCGTGCCGCGCTGGTGGGCAGCAATATCGAACCGATTGCTTTCGAACGCGAAATCGATACTTGGAAAACCGAGTTCTTCGCGAACATCGATGCAGGCTTTAGCGGCTCGCAATGCGGTATCGCCCGCACCGGTACGCTGATGCTGTTTTCCAGCCCCGAAGAGCCGCGTACGTTGAGCCTTGTTCCGCCCGTGCATTTCTGCCTGTTTGATACGGCGAAAATGTATAACGAATTTCACAACGCTGTCGAAGGTGAAAAACTGGTGGAAAACGGTATGCCGACCAATGTTTTCCTGATTTCCGGCCCGTCCAAAACCGCAGACATCCAGTTGACGCTTGCTTATGGCGCACACGGTCCGCGTGATTTGGTCATTCTCGCCATCCTGCCTGACCACATTTCCCCTGCCGATTTGGAGGAAAATACATGACTACGCAAACCATCAAGTTCCACATGAAGCCGGAAACTTTCAAACAAAACGCCGCAATTTCCCTTCAAGACAAGCCTTTGCGTAAGAGTCTGCGTACCGCGATGGATATGCTGATGACCAAGCGCAAAGCCGTTTTGTCCGACGAAGAAGAGTTGCAAAACCTGCGTGATTTGTGCGAACACGTCCGTCAGCGTTCATTGTCTAAATTGCCCGCCCTACTGGAGCAATTGGAAGAAAACCTGACTAAGCTGGGCGTAAAAGTACACTGGGCGGAAACGCCGGCCGAAGCCTGCGAAATCATCCACGACATCATTACTGCCAAAAACGGCAAGCTGATGGTCAAAGGCAAATCCATGGTCAGCGAGGAAATCGAGCTGAACCATTATCTTGAAGCAAAAGGCATTAAAGCGGTGGAAAGCGACTTGGGCGAGTTTATCGTCCAAATGGCAGGCGAAAAGCCGACCCATATCGTGATGCCCGCTATTCACAAAACCAAAGAACAGGTTAGCGAACTTTTCCACCAAAATCTTGGCACGCCGTTAACAGACGACGTAGACCAACTGACCGGCTTCGCCCGCAAAGCCCTGCGCGATATTTACAGCACTGCCGATGTCGGTTTGAGCGGCGTAAACTTTGCTGTTGCTGAAACAGGTACGCTGTGTCTGGTGGAAAACGAAGGCAACGGTCGCTTGAGTACTACCGTGCCGCCCGTGCATATCGCCATTACCGGTATTGAAAAAGTTGTGGCGAAATTGTCCGACATTCCTCCCTTATACAGCCTGCTGCCGCGTTCTGCCATCGGTCAGAACATTACCACCTATTTCAATATGATTACCGGTCCGCGCCGCAGTGAAGAGCTGGATGGTCCGCAGGAAATGCACTTGGTTCTGCTCGATAACGGCCGCAGCCAAGCCTATGCCGAAGACCAAATGCGCCGTACCTTGCAATGTATCCGTTGTGGCGCATGTATGAACCATTGTCCGGTTTATACCCGTATCGGTGGCGCGGCATACGGCACAACCTACCCCGGCCCTATCGGCGAGATTATTTCTCCGCACCTGTTGGGTCTGGATGCCACCCGCGACCTGCCGACCGCCTGTACCATGTGCGGCGCGTGTGTGGAAGTTTGTCCGGTACGTATCCCGATTACCGAGCAAATGCAGCGTTTGCGTGTTGAAGCGCAACGTTCACCGACCGAAGTCGTACCGCATCCTATCCGCGGACAAGGCGCATCGCATACCTTCGGCGAACAAATGGCATGGCGCACATTCAACGGTATTTTCAGCGGCAGCAAGGCCTACCGTGCCTTCGGTTGGGCGGCCACCAAATTCCGTGCATTGACGCCAAGCAAGCAACTGGGCTGGACGGACAACCGCGTTCCGATGAAACCTGCCAAGAAAACGCTGCATGAAATGATGGCGGAAAAAATGCGCCAAAAAGAAAAAGCGTAAAGCCGAAATTCATAAGGGTAATGACCCATATCTGAACATGATATGTATCTAAGCTTTTTTCTTGTAAAAGTTATAAAGGTCGTCTGAAAAGTATTTCAGACGACCTTCTGTTTATTGTTGAAGCAAATGCAGGATAAGCAAATACTGCTTAGTTTTATTACAAAATAGCGGTTCTTTGCCAAACATAATTGGTATAAAATACCAAACTATTTTTATAGGCCGCAGGCAATCATTTCAGCGTATTTTCAGAATGCGAAGCCTGCCTGTTAGGTACGGCCTTATCATATGAATAAAGGAATGCAAAATGCCAGACTACCGCTCCAAAACCTCCACCCACGGCCGCAATATGGCGGGCGCACGCGCATTGTGGCGCGCCACAGGCGTGATGGAAACCGACTTCGGCAAGCCCATCATCGCCGTTGCCAACTCCTTTACCCAATTCGTGCCCGGCCATGTCCACCTGCACAACATGGGCCAACTGGTTGCCCGCGAAATTGAAAAAGCGGGCGCAATCGCTAAAGAATTCAACACCATCGCCATCGACGACGGCATCGCCATGGGACACAGCGGCATGCTGTACTCCCTGCCCAGCCGCGATTTGATTGCCGACTCCATCGAATACATGGTCAACGCCCACTGCGCCGACGCGCTGGTGTGCATTTCCAACTGCGACAAAATCACCCCCGGAATGCTGATTGCCGCCATGCGCCTGAACATCCCGACCATCTTCGTTTCCGGTGGTCCGATGGAAGCGGGCAAGGTCATCGGCGTGGCCAACATCCAGCCCGAACGCCGCTTGGACTTGATTGACGCCATGATTGAATCGGCGGACGACAATGTCAGCAACCAGCAAGTCGAAGAAGTCGAACAAAACGCCTGCCCGACCTGCGGCTCCTGCTCCGGCATGTTCACCGCCAACTCCATGAACTGCCTGACCGAAGCGCTCGGCCTGTCCCTGCCTGGCAACGGCTCCTACCTCGCCACCCATGCCGGCCGCAAAGAATTGTTCCTCGAAGCCGGCCGCATGATTGTCGAAATCACCAAACGCTATTACGAGCAAGACGACGAAACCGTGCTGCCGCGCAGCATCGCCACCAAAAAAGCGTTTGAAAACGCCATGACCATGGACATCGCCATGGGCGGTTCCACCAACACCATCCTGCACTTGCTCGCCGTCGCCAACGAAGCGGGCGTGGATTTCAAAATGGCCGACATCGACCGCTTAAGCCGCGTCGTGCCCTGCATCTGCAAAACCGCGCCCAACAACCACGACTACTACATGGAAGACGTGCACCGCGCAGGCGGCATTTTCGCCATCCTGAAAGAACTGGACAAAGCGGGCAAACTGCACACCGACGTGTACACCATCCACGCGCCGACGCTGAAAGATGCGATTGAAAAATGGGACGTGACCAATCCCGAAAACACCCACGCCATCGAACGCTTCAAAGCCGCGCCCGGCGGCGTGCGCACCACCCAAGCGTTCTCGCAAAACCGCATGTGGAAAACCCTCGACCTCGACCGCGAAAAAGGCTGTATCCGCAACGTCGAACACGCCTACTCGCAAGACGGCGGTTTGGCGGTCTTGTTCGGCAACATCGCCGAACGCGGCTGCGTGGTAAAAACCGCAGGCGTGGACGAGAGCATCCTCAAATTCACCGGCCGCGCCCGCGTGTTTGAAAGCCAGGAAGCCGCCGTCGAAGGCATTTTGGGCAACCAAATCGTTGCCGGCGACATCGTCATCATCCGCTACGAAGGCCCCAAAGGCGGCCCGGGTATGCAGGAAATGCTGTATCCGACTTCCTACCTGAAATCCAAAGGCTTGGGCAAAGCCTGCGCCTTGCTGACTGACGGACGCTTCTCCGGCGGCACATCAGGCCTCTCCATCGGCCACGCTTCGCCCGAAGCGGCGGAAGGCGGCGCCATCGGCTTGGTGCACGAAGGTGACACGATTGAAATCGACATCCCCAACCGCAGCATCAACCTGAAAGTGTCCGACGAAGAACTAGCCGCCCGCCGCGCCGAAATGGAAGCACGCGGCAGCAAAGCATGGAAACCGGAAAACCGCGACCGCTACGTCTCCGCCGCCCTGCGCGCCTACGGCGCAATGGCGACTTCCGCCGACAAAGGCGCGGTGCGCGATGTATCGCAAATCGAGCGTTGATTGGGAATATTACGGGCAGGAGATCATCGCAAATGCTCCTGCCCTTTTTCTGTTTGAATCAATGTTTACGGCGCAACCGTATCCATGACTTATCTCTCAGCGATTCATTTTACTGTTTGTATCGGTTGAAAAGTTTCAAGCGGGTATCTGACGGAAAATTAGGCAAAAGGCTGCGAAACTTTGATACCCATATGTTAGGTCGTCTGAAACCCGTTTTTCAGACGACCTGACATTGAAAAAAAGGACAAAACATGAATATCCGTATCGGACAGGGCTACGATGTCCACCAACTCGTCGAGGGTCGCGATTTGATTCTCGGCGGCGTAAATATTCCGTTTGAAAAAGGCCTGCTCGGTCATTCCGATGCCGACGCGCTTTTGCACGCGATTACCGACGCATTGCTCGGTGCGGCGGGCTTGGGCGACATCGGTAGCCATTTTCCCGATACCGCCGCCGAGTTTAAAGATGCCGACAGCCGCGTATTGTTGCGCGAAGCGTATCAAAGCGTGCAGGCTTTAGGCTGGCGCGTTGTGAACGTGGATACGACCATCATCGCGCAAAAGCCCAAACTCGCGCCGCACATTCCCGCCATGCGCGCCAACATTGCCGCCGATTTAGGGATTCAGACGACCTGTGTCAATATCAAAGGTAAAACCAACGAAAAACTCGGCTATTTGGGACGCATGGAAGCCATCGAGGCGCAGGCGGCGGTGTTGCTGGAAAAAGCGTAAGCAGGCAAGCACAAATGGCATGAAAATGTTAACATATGCCCATCAACCGACATCCCATTAAGGAGAAATCATGGCTACTCAAGACGAATTGAAGCGCATTGCCGCCGAGAAAGCGGTGGAATTCGTACCCGAAAACGAATACATCGGCATCGGCTCCGGCTCGACCGTCAATATGTTTATCGAAGCGTTGGGTAAAAGCGGCAAAAAAATCAAAGGCGCGGTTTCGACTTCTAAAAAGTCCAGCGAACTGATGGCGCAATACGACATTCCCGAAGTATCGCTGAATGATGTGATGGGGCTGGCTGTCTATGTTGACGGCGCGGACGAAGTGAACCATATGCTGCAAATGATTAAAGGCGGCGGTGGCGCGCATTTAAACGAAAAAGTCGTCGCCAGTGCGTCTGACAAATTCATCTGTATCGCCGACGAGAGCAAATATGTTTCGCGTTTGGGCAAATTCCCGCTGCCCGTAGAAGTGTTGCCCGGCGCGCGTTCGCTGGTGTCGCGCAAACTTTTGGCAATGGGCGGACAGCCTGAATTACGCCTGAACTACACCACCTTCCACGGCAACCAAATTATCGATGTCTATGACTTGCATATCGACCGTCCGCTGACTATGGAAGACGAAATCAACCGCATCACCGGCGTTCTCGAAAACGGCATCTTCGCCCGCAACGCCGCGGATGTGCTGATATTGGGTACAGAGCAGGGAGTCAAAGTCATCAAACCCGGACAAAATTAAAGGCAATAAACAGCGAAGGTCGTCTGAAAACCAATTTCGGTTTTCAGACGACCTTATCATTCTCAAATTATGAAGACCACTACCATGCTCAAATGGCTGCCCGTTTTCCTGTCTGTATTGGGCGCATTGGGTTACAGCTCACGCGATACCGAACTTGTTCAATCAGGCGTTCAGATTGTTTCCGATATTACAGACAGCCGTCATTTCGGCTTAGAGTCCGTCGGTGCGCTACTGACCGATACAATCAGGCCAAAGTCGTCTGAAAACCAAGTGGGCAAGACTGGCATACACAAAAAAGCCCCTTATACTTATCACGGAAAAATCACCAAAATCCACGACGGTGATACCCTTCATGTCATCGACGAAGACGGTGCAAAACACAAAATCCGCATGGCGTATATCGACGCGCCCGAGATCAATCAGGCATACGGTACGCGTTCGCGTGACAACCTGATTGCCGAAGCCGACGGCAAAAAAGTGAAAGTACGCGTATTCGAGAAAGACCGCTACCAACGCGAAGTTGCGCAGGTATCCGTTGGGACAACCGATTTGAACCTTATGCAGCTGCGCGACGGTGCGGCATGGCATTACGACAGCTATGCCAAAAAACAGCAAAGCAAAACCGCCTATACCGATTACGCAGCCGCCCAAAAGCAGGCAAAACAAAAACGTAAAGGTTTGTGGGGCGGTAAAAATCCGCAAGCTCCGTGGGATTTCCGAAGGGAGGAACGCGAAGCGCAAGAAGGACGCGGAAACTCAAAATCGGAAGAAAACTGGTTGGGGATTTGGTAGGGTAATGCATAGCAAGAGGTCGTCTGAAAACTTTTCAGACGACC
>NZ_KV814884.1:0-602 GCF_001814135.1 Neisseria sp. HMSC067H09
TTTTTAGCTTTTGGGTTGGCAGGTGCGGGAGCGACGGTTGCTTCGGTCTTCAGTTTGGAGAAGATACCCTCGCCGATGCCCTTGACGTTTTTGAGCTCCTCGACCGATTTGAAGGCACCGTGCTGCTGGCGGTAGTCCGCAATGGCTTTCGCTTTGGCCGGACCGATGCCGGGCAGGGCTTCCAATTCGGACGGGGAAGCGGTATTGATGTTGACGGCGGCCAGCGACAGCGAGGCGGTCAGAACGGAGAGTGCGGCAAAGAGGAATTTTTTCATAAGGGCGTTTTCCTATCATTTCGTTAATATGGACGGTACCGCCGTGGAGGCGTTACCACTAAATATTTTATTATCATATGCTTTTCATCATTTTAATTCAAACAATTTTAAATATTTCCAACTTCACTATCCCGAAATGTATTTATTCTGCAACATTCCCCAACTTACTTCAATTCCGAAGCGGCCTCCTCCCACATCAATAAAGCCCATCCTTCTGCAACCGGATCATCCGGAATATTACCCCACTCCACCCCACCGCCGCCATACAAGGTAATGATGTTCGCCAAACCGAAACAATACAAAGTAAAAGCCCCCGACATCTGTCGG
>NZ_KV814885.1:0-416 GCF_001814135.1 Neisseria sp. HMSC067H09
GTTTTTCTAAGGCTTTTAACGCTTTTTCTTTTGAAACGGGAGGGTCATAGACATCTATCCCCCTTAAGAAGGCAATGCCTGTTAATGCGTCATCTTGGTCTTTAGATAAGTCTGAATTCGGAACAAAATCCAAAATATTATAAATATCTCCTACTCCTCCTTTAAGATCAATTAAATCAAAAATATAAAAAGGTATATTATCAATAGGCATATCTAAGACAACCTTCTCCAACCATAATTTAAATTCTTGCAAATTAATTGCTGCCGATAATAAGCAATATGTTGCAAAACTTAAATCTTGACCTTGCTCCTTCGTAATTTTCCACATAATTATCTTCCTTTATTCATCGCTTCCCAGCCGATATGACCGGTATCATGATGAAAGTCTTCACCAATCAATTGCATCCTTCCTGTAT
>NZ_KV814886.1:0-2978 GCF_001814135.1 Neisseria sp. HMSC067H09
CTAGTGTCCTATTTTGATTTTAATTGACTATAAAATTTTAATAACTCATGTTATTACAAAGGCCTCTGTGTTTGAAAAATGAAATACTGGATGTTGGCAGATTCGCGCTGATAAAGCAGAACTTCTTAAAAAGGTCGTCTGAAATCCCTTTTAGGATTTCAGACGACCCTTATATTTTATAGCTTCAATCATTTTTGTCTAAATGATAAATTTGGGCAACGGCTTCTACAAGATCACTGTCGGTCGAGCCTGCTTTATTGAGGGTTCGGGTAGGGGAATGGAGCAGTTTATTGGTCAGTTGGATGGAGAGGCGTTCGAGGACTTCTTCTGGGGACGTGCCTTTTGCCAGTTGTTTCATTGCATTTTCTAGTACTTGTCTGCGGGCGCGCTCGCCCTCGTCGCGAAGTGCGCGGATAAGCGGGACGCTTTGGCGGCTTTTTTGTTGTTGGATAAATTCGCCGACTTTTTCTTCAACCATGGCTTCGGCGGCTGCGGCGGCTTTTTGCCGTGATTCTTTACCGCTTTGGACGATGTTCATCATATCGTCGACGGTATAAAGATAGGCATCTCCAAGTTCGCCCACTTCTTCTTCGATGTCTCTGGGGACGGCCAAATCCAATAGGAAAACAGGCATGTTATGGCGTTGTTTCAAAGCGCGTTCAACCATGCCTTTGCCGACCAATGGAAGCTGGCTGGCGGTTGAAGAAACGACGACATCGTATTCGTGCAAAATTTCAGGCAGGTCGGTCAGCAGGTGAGGTTCGGCAGTAATGCCGAGTTTGTCGCATAATTCTTGCGCACGGGGCAGGGTGCGGTTGGCGACGGTAATCAGTTTGGGGTTTTTCGCGGCAAAGTAGGTAGCTACCAATTCAATCATTTCGCCCGCGCCGATAAATAAAACATTCAAATCGGCAATGTCGGGGAAAATTTGTTCCGCCATTTTGACCGAGGCGGATGCCATAGATACGGAATTTTCACCGACGGCGGTATCGGTACGGATTTCTTTGGCTACTGAGAAGGTTTTTTGGAACAGCGCATTGAGGTGTGAATTGATGCTTTCCTGCTCTTGGGCGATACGGACGGCATCTTTGATTTGTCCGAGGATTTGCGGTTCCCCTAATACCATGGAATCCAGCCCGCAGGCTACGCGGAAGGCGTGTCGGATGGTTTCGTTGTTGTCTAAAGTGTAGAGGTAGGGACGGATTTCTTCGACAGGGAGATTATGATATTCGGCGAGCCATTCAATAATCCGCTCTGTATTGCCGACGCAATAGAGCTCGGTACGGTTGCACGTAGATAGGATAACAGCTTCGTCAGCGGCCGGACTGTGTGCTAAAGCGCGAACTGCATCGGGGAGATGCTCGGCGGCGAATGCTAATTTTTCGCGTATGCTCAGGGGCGCAGTTTGATGGTTGAGTCCGACGGCGGTGAGTTGCATGGGGAGGGTGTTTTGCGGAATGGTGTGTGTCGGGCGGTATTATAGCCCAATTCAGATATGAAATGAACGGATAAGGGGAGTGGGTAGGTGGAGGTTATCTGAAATTTTATGTGTCGGCGGTTTTAGGTTTTCAGACGACCTGTTCATCTCACAGATAAAAATGTTTGCCGTTGTTAGGGTTGTTTGCTTTCAAATCGCTCAACATCCGTTTGAAATCCAAGCCGTATTGTCCGCTTAATTTTTCCGCGCGTTTTTTCAGTTTGTCGAGGTTTTGCTCTTTCGGACTGCTTTGGAACGCCATCACCGCCATATTGCCGTGGCTTTCGGCGGGCAGCTCCAGCACGCGGCCTTCGAAGACGTTGAGCAGGCGTTCGACGAAGCGTTGGTAGCGTTTGTCGCCGCTCCACCAGTTGGTCACGAATACGCCGTCGGGCGAGAGGGCGTTGCGGCAGTCTTGGAAGAAGGGTTCTTCCACCAGCGCGTCGATGATTTGTTCGCCGTCGAAACCGTCCACCAAAATCACGTCGGTATTGTGGCGGAACACTTTGATGTATTCCGCGCCGTCCGCTTCGACGATTTCGAAGTTTTCCCCTTCAAACGGCAGCTCGAACAGGCTGCGGGCGACGGCGATGACCTGCGGGTTGATGTCCACGGCGGTTTGTTTGGTGTCGGGCAGGTAGCTGTCTATCCAGCGTGCGAACGAGCCGCCGCCCAAGCCGATTTGGGTGATGTGTTTCGGCGTTTCTTCCGCAAACAGAAGCCAGCCCATCATCGCGCGGCTGTACGATAAAACCAGTTCGGCGGGATGGTCGAGGTTCATCGAGCTTTGGATGGTGTCGCTGCCCAGATGCAACGAGCGGATATTGCCTTCTTCGGAAATGCCGACTTCGGGCAGGTCAGACTTGGCGGGGCGCAGGCGGCGGTAGGGGTGTCGTGGCATGATGTGGACGGATGGAGGGGAAAGGGGGGGTATTTTATCAGAGTGTGTGGGGGACTGTTAGTTTTTGCACAAATAATAAGTAATATAAAAAAACGCCGAAATCTTTTAAAGACGTGGATTTCGGCATTTTTGTGTTTGGAAAAAAAGTTGCATCAGCTTTTTCACAAAACCGCGCGGGAATGCGCGGTTTTTTGTTGAAAGCTGTCGGGTTTTGATAGGTTTTTAAACGGGTTTTAAGAGGTTTTTAAAATCAGTTCACGGAACGGCCGAACCATTCTACGCGGCCGATGATGGCGATGTCGGTATTGTCGGCTGTGAGGTCAATTTCAAAAGGGGCGTAATGGGGGTTGGCGGATGTGACTAATATAGTCAATTAAAAATAAAATAGTACAATACTCAACTTTGAAGGTCTAACCATGGCATACTCTGCGGACTTAAGAAACAAAGCTTTAAACTATTACGAACAATGCAAAAACATCAGCCAAACCGCAGCAACGTTTAACTTGTCAAGAAACACGCTTTACCTGTGGATTCACCTTAAAAAACAAACGGGCAGCCTAAAACATCAGCCGCCGTTTGCTATGCACTCAAACAGATGGG
>NZ_KV814887.1:0-4673 GCF_001814135.1 Neisseria sp. HMSC067H09
AGGGGATGTCCAACTTTTGGGGTGCAGTTCAAACTTGGTTTTGGGTTTTCAGACGACCTTTTTTCATCGAGATGTTTGTTCAAGGCTGAGGATTCGGAAGGTGTCTTCTAGAATATCAAGGACTCCATCCATTCCATCTAGGCAAATATTTTCGTTATCAAGAAAATCTTTATTTATACGCTCTTGCCATGATCTTCTATCATGAAGGGTACCAACGTCAAAATGTATATTTGCAGTGCCATATAGAATGAGCATCATAGCAATTACATTTGTATTTGTATGAACCACACCAAAATTATTTTTTGGAATATTCGCCAAAGACTGAATATTAAACAATCGAGCAAAATCTTTGCTATCAGTACGATTTTTATTAATATCGTCCATTAAACTCGGATAGAAGCAGAAGATAAATACACCTGTAATGCGAAGCAAGGCATATTGCCAGATTACCTTATTCAGTCCACCACTTAAAGAATGGTATATCTCTAAAAATCGGACTAATCGTTCCGTTTCCCTAAGCGATATATTGTTCCGTTCTATCATATCGCTGATAAAATTTATTGTTCCATTACGTTCTTCAATTAAGCTTCGTAATTCATCAGCCATACGACTTTTTCGTATCAACTGTTTGAAATATTCAACTGAAACTAAAGCCTGTATCATCCCAAACGGAGCCACAATCTTGTCAGGCAAGGCAAAGCTATACTTCAAAAACTTATCCAAATATTTGTGCGCATCCACTTCCACCCCATACCGATGATTAATCGCCGCGCGCAGTTGCTTGGTGTTCGTTACCAGCACGATTTTGACGTTTTCAACCTCAAAGACATGCTTGATGACCTCCAGCATATCGACGGCGTAATCGGGGCGGCAGCGGTCGAGTTCGTCGATAAACAGGATAATCGGTTTGGCCTCTGCAAATTCTTTCAGGCATGCTTTGAGCGTTTTTAGATTTTTTTCCGCTTCGATTTGCTCTTTCAACAAGGCTTCGACGGTTGCATCGATGGTATGGCTGGCGATTGTGGCAGCGGCATCGGTTACGGTTTCGGCCAAACTGTCTGCTTCTTGGCCGTCATTCATTATCTGTTGAAGCTCTTCTGCCAAATCGTCTGTATTTTGCTTTAGAACATGACCAACCGCTGCCTTGGCAACGGTTTTCATCAAGAATCCTGCGGCTTTCGTGATTCTCCTAATGCGATCTTTATGTTCTTCAATAAGCTTTTCGTCAGAACCTTCAGGCGTACATGCTTTGATGATTTCGGCAAGCAATGCCAGCAGAGGCTCTCCGCTGTGGTCTGAACGGAAGGCGTCGATATAGACGGGCCGGTAATCGGGATGCTGCTCCTGCATGAGTCGAATCAGCTTTTGGCAAAATTCGGTTTTGCCCGTTCCCCAGCCGCCGTCGATGACCATCGGGGAAAGGTCGATGGGCGAAGTAAGCAGCCTGATGATGTTTTCGGCTATCGGCTTACGGTTGAATTCGTCTTGTGTATCGAAAGTGGGGTTTTCTGAAGTTTGGGTTTCCATGTCATCCCTTTGTTTAATCATAAATTCAAATAAGAATACCTATGCCGTCATTCCCGCGCAGGCGGGAATCCAGACCGCAATCATTCAACTGTAGGTCGGATACTTTTATCCGACACTATCGTCCAAGATGTCGGATTCAAGAATCCGACTACGACACTAAAAATTTCTTTAATTCATCAGGAATTTCATCAATTCCCTCCGGTATTTCCCCAATCAAAACCGCATCAGAAAGAATATCCAATTTAGCTCTGTAATGATTAACCAGCTCCGCTAATTTCATAATAATTCCTAAAATTTAATTTTGATCGCAAGCTGTAGGTCGGATACTTGTATCCGACGCAACCGTCCAAGATGTCGGATTCAAGAATCCGACCTACGACGCTGCGCGGGAATGACGGCAGGGGTACGTTCTATTTTAATCTACATAAATATGTGTTGGTATTAAAAAAGGTCGTCTGAAACCTGATTTTCGGTTTCAGACGACCTTTCCCTATTTGCGGGTGAGCCTACTTCGCCCCCTTAAACCCGCGCTTCAAATGCACCATCAGCAATGCCACCGCCGCAGGCGTGACGCCGGAAATTCGGCTTGCCTGTCCGACGGTTTCGGGTTTGTGCTGGTTGAGCTTTTGCTGCACTTCGGCGGATAAGCCTTTGACTTTGCTGTAATCGATGTCGTCGGGCAGCTTTAAGGTTTCGATGTCGCGGCGGCTGTCGATTTCTTCGTTTTGGCGGTCGATATAGCCTTGGTATTTGACTTGGATTTCCACTTGCTCAATCACGTTTTCAGGCAGCCTGCACTCGGGTTCTGCGCCTTCGAGCGTCATCAGTGCGGCGTAGTCGAGGTTCGGGCGGCGCAGGAGGTCGTGCAGGTTGGCTTCGCGGCTGAGTTTTTGCCCGAACACGCGGATTTGTTCGTCTTCGGCGAGTTTTTGCGGCGTGTACCACGTTGTTTTCAAACGTTGGATTTCGCGTTCGATGGCTTCGCGTTTTTCGTTGAACATACGCCATTGCGCTTCACCCACCAAGCCGATTTTGTAGCCGTCTTCGGTCAGGCGCATGTCGGCGTTGTCTTCCCTGAGTTGCAGGCGGTATTCGGCGCGGCTGGTGAACATGCGGTAGGGTTCGTTCACGCCTTTGGTGATGAGGTCGTCCACCAATACGCCGAGATAGGCTTGTTCGCGGCGCAGCAGGAGCGGGTCTTGTTCGCGGACGTATTGCACGGCATTTGCGCCTGCGAGCAGGCCTTGTGCGGCGGCTTCTTCGTAGCCGGTGGTGCCGTTGATTTGTCCGGCGAAGAAGAGGCCTTGGATGGTTTTGGTTTCAAGGCTGGCTTTGAGGTTGCGCGGGTCGAAGTAGTCGTATTCGATGGCGTAGCCGGGGCGTAGGATGTGGGCATTTTCCAGACCTTTCATGCTGCGCACGAGTTGAATTTGAATGTCGAACGGCAGGCTGGTGGAGATGCCGTTGGGGTAGTATTCGTTGGTGGTCAGACCTTCGGGTTCAAGGAAAATCTGATGGCTGTCTTTGTCGGCGAAGCGGTTGATTTTGTCTTCGATAGACGGGCAGTAGCGCGGGCCGACGCCTTCGATTTTGCCGGTGAACATGGGGCTGCGGTCGAAGCCTGAGCGGATGATGCCGTGGGTTTGCAGGTTGGTATGCGTAATCCAGCAGGACACTTGGCGCGGGTGCATTTCGGCGTTGCCGCGCACGGAAAAGACGGGTACGGGCGTGTCGCCGGGCTGTTCGGTAAGCTGGGAGAAATCAATCGTGCGCCCGTCGATGCGCGGCGGCGTGCCGGTTTTCAGACGACCTTGCGGCAGATTCAATTCGCGCAAACGTCCGCCCAGCGATTTGGCGGCGGGGTCGCCGGCGCGGCCGCCTTCGTAGTTTTCCAAACCAATGTGGATTTTGCCGGACAAAAACGTGCCTGCGGTCAGCACGACGGCGCGGGCTTTGAATTCCACGCCCATCGCGGTGATTACGCCTGAAATGCGGTCGCCGTCGAGCGTTACGTCGTTAACCGACTGCTGGAAAAGCTCCAGATTTTCTTGGTTTTCCAGCATCTCGCGGATAGCGGCTTTGTACAGGATGCGGTCCGCCTGCGCGCGCGTGGCACGCACTGCCGCGCCTTTGCTGGCGTTCAGACGGCGGAACTGGATGCCGGATTTGTCGGTGGCCAACGCCATCGCGCCGCCGAGCGCGTCGAGTTCGCGCACGAGATGGCCTTTGCCGATGCCGCCGATGGAGGGGTTGCACGACATTTGTCCGAGCGTTTCGATGTTGTGTGTGAGCAAAAGCGTCTGCGCGCCCATGCGGGCGGCGGCAAGCGCGGCTTCCGTGCCTGCGTGTCCGCCGCCGACGACGATGACGTCGTAGGTTTTGGGGTAAATCATGTGGGTCATGTGTGTCAACGTGCCTAATGGTTTCAGACGACCTCTTTTCTCTGACGGAGGTCGTCTGAAAATATAATGAATTCAAAAATAAACGTGGAATTGTACGCTTTTTCGGGGGGATTTGACAGGTGGAAAGGCGCTTGCGGGTACGGGATGGGAAAAAGGTCGTCTGAAAATGCGGTTTCACCGAAATGAAAACGGATGAAACGGATTTGGCCCAATCTCAAATCTACAGTTTTTTAGAAGACCTTTGACTTGTTTTTAGCCCATCCTCCTTGTTTGCCGCGACCTTTCCCATTAATTTATATCAAGTCCTCCCCGCATTGCCGAAACAGCAAACCCCGACCTTCACCAAAAAGAAAACCCAATGAAACCATTTATCCGTGCCACATCCCTACTCTTCCTTGCCGCCGCCTCCGCGCTTGCCTCCGGCAAAGACTTTATCATTTACGACCGCATGGACTACGTCGGCAAACCCGACCTGGCTGCCGACAAATTGTCCAAAGTATTCCTGATTTACGAATCCGAGCTGGTGATGCCCGACCCTGCCGGCAAGCGCAAACACGGCGTGTTGAATGAAAAGCGCATCCGCGAATTGGCGCGCCAGTCCTATTGCGAAGGCTACCGCACCATCTCTACCGACATCGAAACCTGGTTTGCCGAAAAAGACGGACAAATCCTCACGCCTCAGGAACTTATAATCAATTAAAAACAAAATGGTACAATACTCAACTTTGAAGGTCTAACCATGGC
>NZ_KV814888.1:0-3318 GCF_001814135.1 Neisseria sp. HMSC067H09
AAAGGCGGACGATAGTCCAAATTCGTATAATGTATATTATGTAAAATTATTGCATTTCACTTTTCTTAGTTTTAATTATTACCACAAATCCCTTAAAGAATTTAGGGGATTTCCCATAAGTATTTTCTTCCAACAAAAACCGTAACCGTACAAGCTATAATTACCAAACATGTTAACCACTCTCTCCGCTGAAGTTGGAGCAGGTGCTGGTTCATCAGCCAATCAATTCGCGTCTAAATTGATAAAAAATTTGCCCCTTAAATATTTCTGTATTGACAGAAATAAAAGATAAAAATAAAATACCCTCACTATGAAACTGAATCCAACCACTGAAAAATTTATCCTCCACTGGGGCGAAATGGGCACCAAATGGGGCGTCAACCGTACCGTTGCGCAAATCCATGCCCTGCTCTACATCTTAGGCAGACCGATGAATGCCGAAGAAATTACCGAAACGCTCGGCGTAGCGCGCTCCAATGTCAGCAACAGCATCAAAGAGCTGCAAAATCTGAGGCTGGTGCATACCGTGCATATCTTGGGCGACAGGCGCGATCATTTTGAAACTTCAGACGACGTCTGGACTTTGTTCCGCACCATCGCAGAAATGCGCATGCAGCGCGAAATCGAACCGACGCGGCAATTTCTGCAAAGCCTGATCGATAGTCCTGAATTTAATCAGGAAAATGAAACCGCCAAACAGCGAATCCGACAAACCCATGATTTCATTAACACGCTGATCATATGGGCAAATGAAATGTTGAAGCTTTCCACTTCAACCATGGTGAAAATTTTAAAAATAGGCGCCGGAATACAAAAATTTTTCCGATGATGCCAATCAAATTGGTTTTTAATATATGCAACCCGTTTTCTCTTACGCAATCATAGGTGTGTTATGACGCATTCGACAGAAGATTATTTCGACTATCCGAGAGGCAGAGTCATCATCGTTTATACTGCATCTACGGTATTTTTTACATTTAGTATCGGCTACTATGCTTTATTATTTACCGTACCGGCCCTAATTTGCGGGTTGATCTTAAGCTTGACGTCTACATACAGGGACTTACGCGGCCTTATCCGGGCAGGCATCGTCGGATCGTTATGCGGTTGTCTGTATCTTTTACTGTTTGGTGCAGATTTTATCAGCAGCCTCCAAGCAGGCGTGGTAATAGGCGGTACTTATTCTTTGATTGTCGGTCTTTTAAGTCTGCCCAATCCTCCTGGGGAAGACGATATTCGGGAACCTGCCTAATTTTTTTACCTTTATATTTCTCTTTTGACAGAAATTTTAGAAATTACAGGCTAAATATATAAACAAACCGAAATGAAATTAGGAAACCAATATGTCCGACAACACTACGCATACTCTCCCTGCTTACCTGTCTTACTCGATGGGGCTGCTATGGCTGTGGAGCGGTACCCAACCTCTGTTTTTCATGCCCGAAATGTCATTGGATTTGCTGTATTCGGTCGGTATTCCCAATCCGCTGCAATGGCCGACATTAATCGCCGCTTCACTGCTGGACATCGGTTTTGCCTTTTTATGCTTCAGCCGCTTTCGTGCCCGTTCCGCAATATGGCTGCTGCAATTGATAACCGTCACGACATACAGCCTGATTATTGCCTTCAGGCTGCCCGAAATGTGGGCGCATCCGTTTGCGCCTTTGGTAAAAAACCTGCCGATTATGGCTACTTTATTTTTCCTGTATCAATCCGTAGGAGATAAAAAATGAACACTTATTTAATCGTTAAAACCCTGCACATCATCTCGGCTACCTTAATGGTCGGCACCGGTTTTGGTACAGCGTTTTACCTCTTTTGGGCAAACCGCAGCGGTTCGGTCGCCGCGCAGTCGGTCGTATCGCATTGGGTCATCAAAGCAGATTGGTGGTTTACGACTCCCGCCGTCATTTTCCAACCCTTGTCCGGCTTATGGATGCTGTACGAACGTGGCTATACCGTTTCCACCATGCTAGAACAAAATTGGGTATGGATGACGATCGGTTTATACATCCTTGCAGGCATTTGCTGGCTGCCCGTTGTCTGGCTGCAAATCCGTATGGCAAAGATTGCCGAACAAGCGCATAAAGAAAACGCAGACACCATTCCAGAACCCTATTGGCGTTATGCCAGACGCTGGGAATTGCTGGGCTATCCCGCCTTTTGCGCCACTATCGTGATTTACTTCCTGATGGTGATGAAACCGATTTAAAGATTTTCAGACGACCTCAGCAACACCATAAAGAAAAACCATGAACATCATCATTTTCGGAGGCAGCGGCTTCATCGGCAGCCGTACCGCCCAAATCTTAAAAGAACAAGGTCACCAAGTTTACACGCCCGACCGCCGCGCCTTCGATTTTCTTCATCCTGACGAAACCGCCGCACGCCGTTTATTAGAGGGGCAAGACGTCCTCATCAACTGCATCGGCATCATGAACCGTCATGCCGAAATACTCGAAACCGTACACCACCGTACGCCCAAACAACTCGCCGCATGGGCAAAAACAGCAGGCATAAAACACTGGGTGCAACTATCCGCACTGGGTGCCGACCCATCTCAATCCATCAACTTTGTCGGCAGCAAAGGACGTGGAGATGATGCCGTCGCCCAAAGCGGCATCCCGATTGCCATAGCCAGACCATCCGTCGTTTACGGGCGAGGAGGAACCAGCTGCGAACTGTTCATCAAATTAGCCCGCCTCTCTTTACTTCCACTACCAGAAGGCGGCCGCTTTTACTTGCAGCCCGTCCATCTTGCCGATGTTGCCGAAGGTTTGGCAAAACTGGCCGTCCAAACCGACGCCGGCCACAGCATCGTCAATATGACCGGCAGCCAAACGCTGACCTTGGCGGAATACCTGACCACCCTCCGCCAAACCTTGCACCACAAACCGCCGCAACATATCCTGCCCATTCCCCTGTGCCTGATTGACCCTGCGCTGCCGTTGGCAAACCTCCTCAGCAACGGCATCATCAGCCGCAACAGTTTTGACCTGCTCAAACAAGGTTCATGCGCCGATTATTCTGATTTTGCAGCTTTATTAGGGAGGGCGCCATTAGCTGCGGAAAACTTTTCCCATCAAGGCTGAATCAGCCATACACATATGCAACGGAAAATTAGATTTCAGACGAGATTTACCTGCTACAATTCATCTTTTTTATTCTTGACATTATGAAAACCGTGCGTGTTTGTACTATAACGGACAAACTTAGCATTAACGTGGCAATACTGGTGCAAATCGAAACGTAAAGAAGCAACGACAACCGTAAACTGTAGAAATCAGTAGCGTTGTTTACAGTATTTCCAGGAGAATA
>NZ_KV814889.1:0-5428 GCF_001814135.1 Neisseria sp. HMSC067H09
TTTATAAGTGTCCAAGATTTGGGGGCCAGTTCAGATTTTCAGACGACCTTGGATTCAATTTTTTATACAATCAACGCGGGTTTTATTCAATTAAATTGGAAATCCAATCCGTAGCGTGGGCTGCGCCCACGAAATCTGCTATCTAAAAAATCCAAATCAGACAACAGCCGAATGGACATCCATTTCGGCATTTATCTCGCGGGCAAAGCCCACGCTACCCGTTGCAGCAACAGCAACCTGTCCCTTCCCCCGTCTGGCGGGGGAAGGTTAGGATGGGGGTGGCTTTGTGGGTCTAAGTCAAATAAATTCGTACAACCCGTAGAGCCACCCTCTCCCCAGCCCTCTCCCGCCGGACGGGAGAGGGAGCGGATTGCAGGCAAAAATAAGGTCGTCTGAAAACTTTGAGATTTGAGTTTTAGAGAAACTCGTTCACGCTTATTTTCAGACGACCTTTTATTCAATCACCGCAGGCTTGGGACAACCCAAGTAGCGTGGGCTGCGCCCACGAAACCTGCTATCTAACAATCTAAATCAAACAACAGCCAAATGGGCATCCATTTCGGCTTCCATCTCGTGGGCAAAGCCCACGCTACGGATTGCCCCTCCTATTTCCACCACCCGCTACTCAGCGAAAAAAATACCGGGTCGTAATATTTCGGCAGTTTTTGCGGGATGCCGAGGTTGTCGCGGTAAACGACGCGGTAGCGGTCGGCGTACCAGGCGGGGACGATGATGTATTGGTGGCGGATGGTGCGGTCTAGTGCCCGGGAGGTGGTTTTCAGCTCTTCGCGGTTGGTGAAGCTGCCGAAATGTTTGAGCAGCTTTTCGACTTCGGGGCGGCACACGCCGGCGAGGTTTCGGCTGCCGGGGATTTTGGCGGCTTCGCAGCCGAAATAATCGTATTGTTCGTTGCCGGGGCTTTCGCTGTTGGCATAGGCGGTAATGGTCATATCGAAGTCGAAATCGTTGAGCCGCCTTTGGTATAAGGCGGGGTCGGTAACGCGGATGTTCATGGTTACGCCGATTTTGGCGAGGTCGCGTTGCCATTTGGCGGTAATGCGTTCGTAGGTTTTGGAGGCGGTCAGGAACTCGAAGGTCAGGGGTTTGCCTTGGCTGTCGGTCAGTTTGCCGTTTTTATAGCGGTAGCCTGCTTTTTCCAAGAGGGCGCGGGCTTTGAGCAGGTTGGGGCGTATGCCTGTTTTCGGGTCGGTTTGAGGCGGTTCGGGGACGGGTTGGTTCAGGACGGCGGGATCGAGGGTGTTGCCGAGGGACTGGAGCAGTTTCAGTTCCGCGCCTTGCGGTTTGCCTGTCGCCGCCATCTCGCTGTTGGTGAAGAAGCTGTTGCTGCGGCGGTATGCGCCGTAGAAAATGCGTGCGTTGATGCTTTCAAAGTCGAAACTCTCGACCATCGCCTGCCGCACGAGGATGTTGTCAAACGGGGCGCGGCGCAGGTTCATGACGAAGCCCTGCATGCCGGCATCGCTTTTCTGTATCCATTCGTGTTTGCCCATGCCGCGTTTGGCGAGCATTTCGTCGGAATAGCCCCGCGCCCAGTTTCGGGCGACATTTTCGTAAACGAAGTCGTATTGTCCGGCTTTGAGGCCTTCGAGGCGGACGCTGTTGTCTTTGAAATATTTGAAGCGGACGGTGTCGAAGTTATATCTGCCTTTGCGGGTCGGCAGGTTTTGCGCCCAGTAGTTTTTGTCGCGCGCGTATTCGCTCATGCGCCCGATGTCTGCTTTGACGAAACGGTAGGGGCCGGAGCCGATGGGCATTTTGTTTGCGCCTTTTTCCAGCCCTTCGGGGTAGCTTTTATGAGAAAACACAGGCAGTTGCCCTAATGCCATGTGTAATTCGGCATTGCGCTGTTTGAAGCGGAAAACGACTGTCCTGTCGTCGGGCGTTTCGACTTTGGCAACGTCGCTCCAGTATATGCGGTAGAAGGGGTTGGCGGCTTTGTCTTGGGTAAGCAGGCGGAAGGAGGCGGCTACGTCTTTGGCAAGGACGGGATCGCCGTTGTGGAATTTGGCTTTCGGGTTGAGCCTGAATGTTGCCGACAGCCCGTCTTCGGCAAGTGAGAAGTCTTCCGCCAATAGTCCGTACATGGAGAAAGGTTCGTCCCAACTGTTGTCCGTGAGCATGTCCACGGTCAGATTGAGGACGCCGGCTTCTTTGTCGCCTTTGAGGGTAAACGGGTTGAACGTATCGAAGCCGCCCTGTATCGGCAGGGAAAACACGCCGCCTTTGGGCGCGTCGGGATTGACGTATTCGTAGGCGCGAAAGTCGGCGGGATATTTCGGCTCCTGCCCCAAACCTAAACCGTATGCGGCAAAAGCGGTGGCAGTGGAGAAGGAAAGCAGGAGGAGGAAGAGGGTTTTCATAAGGTTTCAAACCGAACGGGACGATGAAGCCCGATTATAGCAAAAGGTCGTCTGAAAACTGCTTTCAGACGACCTTTTATCCGTTTCAAAACATACTCAAGAAGGCTGCTGCCGGTTTTTCGCCTGAGCGTCAAACTCCGCCAGCGTCATGTTCAAAGTCTGCAAACACGGCGTCATCACCGCATCGACGGCTTGGTTCACATGATCCCTTTCCACGGGCGACGGGCGGTAAACAAAGAGCTTGAAGAGTTCGCTCAACTCAATCGAATCCGCCCCCGTTTTCAACACCCAGCCCTGACGGCCGTTGTAGATATAACCGTGCCGCGCCAGCTTTTCCAAAAGCTCGCCCAACTCATCGTAACCCATATTGATATGTCGTCTGAACTCCTGAACAGGCAAGGCTTTGCCCTCTTTTTGCGCCGCATCCAAAAGCAGCAGGATTTTCAAGACATCGTCAAACCGCCCGCGCGAATCGAAGCCCCTGCGGAACGCATCGCCCTGCCAATAAGACAGCGACGAAGTCAGCACCGCGCCGCCCAACACCAGCGTCCACAGCAAATTCAGCCACACCAAGAAAAACGGCACGGCGGCAAACGCCCCGTAAATCGAGCGGTAGCCGTCGAAATTGCCCATATACCAAGCAAACAGGAAACGCGCCGTCTCCAAGCAAAACGCCGTGACCAAAGCCCCGATAAACGCATGGCGCCCGGGTACGAAGCGGTTGGGTACAAAGCGGTACAAACCCCACAACAAAAGCGTCGCGAAAAACAGCGTGCCTAAGGTTTGCAGTAACCCCACCACCCATTGCGGCGCAAACGAAGCCAGCGCAGAATCCTGCACCGACCCGACCATAAAAGAAATCCCCACGCCTAAAGACAGCGGCCCAAACGTCAGCAACGCCCAATACACCAAAAACTGCATCATCCAAGGCCGCTGCGTATTGACCCGCCAAATCCGGTTAAACGTATTGTCAATCGTCCGAATCAGCATCAGCGACGTCACCACCAGCATCACGCTACCAATCGCCGTCAACTTTCCCGCCTGATCGCGGAACGCATTGATATAATCAAACACCATGTCCGCACCCTGCGGCACAATAGTCTGATTGACGAACGCCACAAAAGAATCCGACCAACGGTCGAACACAGGGAAAATCGAAGCGACCGCCACCATCACCGTCAACACCGGCACCAAAGCCAGAAGCGTCGTAAACGTCATACTTGCCGCAGCCTGCGGCACACGCTCCTCATCGAAACGCCGGACCACAAACCACGCAAACGCAAACGCCTTACTACCCAACAAACCTTGCCACCATTTCAAAAACGGCATAATCTTTCCCGAAAAAATAACCAATTAAAAATAAAAAAACAGAAAACGCCCGCAGCACACACCACGTCGTCTGAAAACACAGCTTCAACAGCCAAACACCGATTTTCAACCAATCCCATTGTAACGGAATACCCAAATGAACCCAAATCCCCTCAAAATCCTCGTCCTCTACTACTCCCAAAACGGCAGCACCCTCAACCTCGCCCGCCAAATCGCACGCGGCATCGAAAGCGTCGCAGGCTGCGAAGCCGTATTGCGCACCGTCCCCAAAGTCTCCACCGTCTGCGAAGCCGTCGAAAAAGACATCCCCGACAGCGGCGCGCCTTACGCCACCGCCGAAGACCTCAAAACCTGCGCCGCCCTCGCCCTAGGCAGCCCCACCCGCTTCGGCAACATGGCGGCCGCCATGAAATACTTCATCGACGGCACCATCCCCCTGTGGCTCGGCGCAGAACTCGCCGGCAAACCCGCCACCGTCTTCACCAGCACCTCCTCCCAACACGGCGGACAAGAAACCACCCTCCTCACCATGATGCTCCCCCTCCTGCACCACGGCATGATCATCAGCGGCATCCCCTACACCGAATCCGCCCTCGGCAGCACCCAAAGCGGCGGCACCCCCTACGGCTCATCCCACGTCGCCGGACACGACAGCAAACCCGTCCTGACCGCCGAAGAAAACGACATCGCCTTCGCACAAGGCAAACGGCTGGCAGAACTCGCCGTCAAGTTGGCTTAAAGTAAATATAAAAGTCCGCCCAACCACAAACTAAAAAACTAAAAGGTCGTCTGAAAACCTGATTTCCAAGTTTTCAGACGACCTTTTTATTATTCTCAAATCCCGTCATCCCAGTTTTTTAGCCATGATTAAACTGCCCCTCGCGCAAAAATGTTGCGGTTTGCTCTGCGGTAACCTGTTTGAACAGCATACCGCTGTGGCTGACGGGCAAGATAACGTGGTCGCGCATATTCGGACAGCGGGTTTCGCTGACCAAAACCGTACCGTCGTGTTCGCCGTGCAAACCCAATACGCGCCCCAGTCCGAGCGGCTTGTTGCCGGCAATGCTGCCCAGTTCGATATGTTCGGGCAAATCGGGCGTACCGCCGTCGAGCGCATCGCGATAAGCGCCACCGAGTACGGGGGTTTTTAACCCGAGTCGGAACACCCTTTGCGCAGCCCGGCTGCCTTGGTGGGGCGTACCGAAGGTAACGATGCGGCCGGTAATTTTTTCGGGATGGGCGGCGGCAAAGTGGCGCAACACCAGCCCGCCCAGACTGTGTCCGGCAAAATGCAGAGGCTCGCCCGTATCGTGTTTTTCAACAAACTCTGCCAATGCCTGCGTGTGCTGCGGCATGGTGTGCCAGACGCTGTAATAACCGAACAGGGCAACGTCAAAGCCTTGCTTTTCCAGCATATCCGCTAAAGGTTTCATCACCCAAGAGTGCATGTGCAGTCCGTGCAATAAGATGATTTTCGACATGAGGACCTCCTGTATTTTTTGCCGCTAGCATTATGCCATAAGTCAGTCAGACCGTATTGCGGACGCGTTCTGCCTTTTGAAAACGGGCTTAAGCTCCGGTTAAAATCTGTTGCCGTATTTTCAGACGACCTCGGTTTGAACGGATCAGGTTTAAAAGTCCGCCGCAAAGCAAAAAGGTCGTCTGAAAACCTTTAAATAAGGTTTGAACTGGCCCCCAAATCTTGGACACTTATAAAA
>NZ_KV814890.1:0-9393 GCF_001814135.1 Neisseria sp. HMSC067H09
GCACTTGAAATCCGAATCCAAGGTCGTCTGAAAAGGGTAAGCGGCGTTTTCAGACAGCCTTTTGGCGGCTGGCGGCGGTTGGTCTCTGTTCCATCCTGCCGCTTTGCTATAAAATCGAAACCCTCTTCAACCCGAAATCCAAATCAGGAAAATCATGATGGAAGCAGCCGGACAACACAACGTCGATGCGGACGAAATCGCTAAATTCAGCCAAATTGCGGATAAATGGTGGGATAAAAACGGCGAGTTCAAACCTCTGCACGACATCAATCCGCTACGCTTGGGCTATATCAATTCATTCGCTCAGTTGGTGGGCAAACGTGTTTTGGATGTCGGCTGCGGCGGTGGGATTTTGTCGGAAAGCATGGCAAAACGCGGCGCGGCGCACGTTACCGGCATTGATATGGCGGAAAAATCGTTGCAAACCGCCCAAGCTCATGCCGCTGCCGAAGGAGTGGACAATATCGATTACCGCTGCATCCGCGTCGAAGACCTTGCCGCCGAACAGCCGCACAGTTTCGATGTTGTAACCTGTATGGAAATGATGGAACACGTTCCCGATCCCGCCGCCATCGTCAAAGCCTGTTCGGAGCTGGTGAAGCCTGACGGCAGGGTGTTTTTCTCCACCATCAACCGCAACCCTAAATCTTATCTCCATCTGATTGTCGGCGCGGAATATGTGTTGAACGTCGTTCCCAAAGGGACGCACGATTGGCAAAAATTCATCACGCCCGCCGAGCTGGCGCGAATGTGCAGGCAGGCAGGTTTGGACGTTATCGACACCAAGGGCATGACCTACAATCTTTTGACCCGCCGCTATTCTTTATGCGACTCGACAGAAGTGAATTATATGATTGCCTGCCGCCCGGTTTGAGAAGGTTCTTTGTCCGAATCATGATAAAAGGTTATGAAGAAAGGCACACAAAAACAATATTGCTGAAACTGCTGCCGTTTTCACACCAATCAGCATTTGCGAGAAAAGGAATCCACACGTTATCCCAATAAATACATAAGGGTGCATCATTGCGCCCTTTTTTGATTGCTACTTTGCCAATTCTTTGTCGATTTCCTGATAAAGCGCGGCGAAGTCGGGTTCTCCGACAAAGGTTTTCAGGATTTCGCCTTTTTTATTAATCAGAAAAGAAGTCGGGTAAACCTGCGTACCGAAGGCTTGGGCGGCGGCTTTATCGGCATCAAACATGACGGTAAAGGGCAAACCGTATTCTTGGACGTATTGGGTTACGCTTTCCAACGGGTCTATCGGTTGGGCAATGCCGAGTACTTGGAAGTCTTTTCCTTGATAGTCTTTGGACATTTTGATGACTTTGGGCATTTCACTGACACAGCCCGGACAGGAGGGAAACCAGAAATTGATGAAACTGACCTTGCCTTGCAAATTGGCGTTGGACACCGGTTTGCTTTGCAGGTCGAACAAAGAGAATGTGGGAGTAGGTTTGTTATCCGGAATAAGGACGATGGCGAGCAGCACGCCGATAATGGCGACTGCGGCAATGGTAATGAGTTTTTTCATGCTTCGGAGTATTGTTTTAAAAGGGTAAATAGAGGTTCGGGAATGCTGATGCTCCGCCCGCTTTCTGCGCTGACAACCATCAGCGTACTTTCGGCTTCGACGGCATTTTTGCCGCTGGGCAAAACGATGTTTTGGGTAAGGATAATATGACGCGAGGTCAGCTCTTTCAGACGACCTTCAAAACGTAATATGTCGCCCTCGACGGCGGCGCGGCGATAACGGATGTCGGTGCGGACAACCACCAGCATCAAGCCGTCGATTTCGGACAAGAAACCGTGTTCCTCAAAAAATGTCCAGCGCGCTTCTTCGAGAAATTCGAGATAGCGCGCGTTGTTGACATGACCGTAGCCGTCAAGATGGTAATTGCGGACGCGGACGTTCATCAGTTCAAATTAAAGGGTTGAAAGGCTTCACGGGCGAGCGGTTCGTGTTCGAGGTCGGTAATGACGGTAGAAAGCTGGATGTCAAACCATTCGTTGAAAATATCCGCATTCAAATCAGGCCATTCGCTTTCATCTTCGCACCAATCGGCAAGTTCGGCAGCGAAAATGTCTTCAAACCGTGCTTCGATTTCGTCCCATACTTCGTCAGCGGTTTCACACGGACGGACGAGGTAAGAATTGGCATCGGCTTGAATATCTTCAAGCGTCAAACCGTCAAGATGATTGCCGGGCAGGGTTTGCAGCCAGTTCCAAAAAGGATCGAGCGGGATGAGCAGGAAGACGCTGCGGTTGACTTCGTACATGATGTTTTCCTTGGTTTCAGATAAGGGAATGATATAGCAAAGGCCGCGCAAACGCTATCTTTGCGGACTGCCACATTCTTTGCAGACTTAAGCGCCCCGCCTTATTCATGAGCGTATAGAAGGTAAAAGGTCGTCTGAAAACTCGAAACACGAGTTTTCAGACGACCTTTGTTCCATTTCCTGCCTGGAATTAGAAACTGTAATTCACCCGCGCCGTATAAGTGCGCGGCGCGCCGGGCATGGCGTCGGAACGCCAGTATTTTTGATTGAACAGATTGCCGACGGCGAAAGTGAGGTTCAGGTTTTTGCGGTTCCAGCCGAGCATGGCGTCGGTGCGGACGAAGCCGGGAAGCGTGGTGACTTCTTTGTTTCTTGAATCGTAGCCGTAGCGTTTGCCCGTACCGGTTACGCCGATTTCGCCGTAGAGGTTTTCGGTCGGCGTGTAACGGAAGAACAGGTTGCCGGTAACGTTGCTGGTGTTGTCCAAATGGATGCCCACTCGGTCGGGATTTTCTTTGTCTTCAACGACTTTCGCCTGCATCATGCCCAATGAGCCGCGCAGGTAGAGTTTTTTGGGGATGATTTGTCCGATGGCGGACAGTTCCACACCGCGCGAACGGTGTTTGCCGCCGACAGCCCAAGTGTAGGGATCATTTTGCGCGTCGGGACGGTAGCGGATATTGAAGCGTTCGATTTGGTAGGCGGACAATGTGGTGCTGAGGCGGTCGTCCAGCCAACTGCTTTTGACACCGGTTTCGTATTGGCGGGTGTACTCGGGATCGGCGTTGAACACGGCAGAAGACGAAGTATCGATGCTCAAATAGCCGCCGCGTCCGCCATAAGGTGCGAAGCCTTTGTTATACGAGGCGTAGAGCGTGTGGGCAGGCGTTACGTTCCACACTGCGCCGATGTTGGGGCTGAACGAATGGCCGCTGTATTGACGGCTGCTGCCGGTGAGTTTGTTTTCGGAATTAAAGGTGTATTTGTCGTAACGGCCGCCGAGGACGAATTTCAAGTCGGGCGTGGCGGAGAAGATGTTTTGCACAAAGATGCCGTAGGAGTCGGCTTTGTGGCGGTTTTGGGTGAGGACGGGTTGCAGCCTGCCCGAAGCCGGCCAGCTTGCGCGGTCGTAGGGGTTGATGGAGGCTGTAAAGGCGCGGCTGAAACCCAATGTCGGGTTGCGGTGTTCGCGGCTGTAATCCAAGCCTACGGTCAGGTGGTTTTCAAAACGGCCGATGTGGTAGTCGCCGTTGAGCGTGAAGTTGGACGACAGGGTTTTGTTGTCGGTCTGCTGCCAGGCGTAGTTGCGCTTGATTAGGCTGCCGTTTTCGCTGCCTGCATAGAAATGGTCGAAATCCTGCGCCGCCGTGCGGTGGGCGAGCTGCCATTGGGCGCGCCATTTGTCGTTGAAGGCGTATTCGAGGTCGGAACGCCAAACTTGCAGCTTGTCTTTGACAAAATCGTTCGGGTGGGCGAAACCCATGCGGTAAGGCAGTCCGAAGCGGTCGTACACGGACTTGGTCGGGCTGCGGTCGGGCGTGCGCTCCACGTTGTCGTAGGTGTATTGCCCCGTCCATTTCAAGCCGTTGTCGAGTTTGACGGTAATGCTGGGCGAAACCATGACGTTTTTGCTGTCTATGCCGCTGCGGAACGAATTGGCGCGCCCGACTTCGCCGGTGAGGCGGATGGCGACGTTTTTGTTCAGCACTTCGTTGATGTCCATATTCAGGCTGCGGTTTGCCCACGAGCCGTAAACCGCACCGATATTGCGGCTTTGTTTGAAATTGGCGTATTTGCTGACCATATTGATGACGCCGCCGCCGTTGGTGCGTCCGTAAAGGACGGAAGACGGGCCTTTCAGGATTTCCACGCGCTCGATGTTGGCGGTGCTGCGGCGGACCTGTCCGCTTTCGCGCACGCCGTCGCGGTAGATGTCGGATGCGTCGGCTTGAAAACCGCGCAGGAAAATGCTTTCGCCGCGCATATCGTAAGCCGCGTCAATACCGGCGTTGCCTTCGAGGATGGAACTCAAATCGTTCGTGCCGTAGTTTTTGTTTTTCTGGATGTTGAGCGTATCGACGGTTTGCGGCGTTTCTTTGATGAGCTGGCCGTTGCGGGTAACGGCGGCTTCGTCGTAATTGATGTAGCCTTTGAGTACGCTGGTGTCGGACTGTCCGACCACGGTAACGGTGGGCAGTGTGGCGGTGTAATGTTCGCTATCGGCGGTATCGGCGGCATACAGCGGGAAGGCGGAGGCAATCAGGGCGGGAAGCAGGGAAAGGCGGGCAGAATATTGCATGTTCAACTCGGAAGGTGAAGAGATGCGGCATTATAGGAAATATTTTTGCTTAATCGAAATAATTGATAATAATTATCTTTATTTATGACAAACCGTGTTTATATTTTGCAACAAATCAGCCACCAAAAATTATATTTAAATTGAATTTAATCATTTGATTATTCAATGTAAATTTAGAATTACACAAACACTGCCATAAATCGAAAGATCGTCTGAAAACCCATATCAAGCTTTCAGACGACCTTTTCATCAACAACAGATTTCAAGTTTCATAATCCTGCACGATTTTTTCGTACACGGCTTCGGGCAGGTAGCGGCGTATTATGTCGTGCCAACCATCGGGGCCGACCAGGCCTTTGACCATAGTGGAAGACACTTCGGCGATTTCGCGCGGCGGCATCAGGAAAACCGTCGAAATTTCGGGTGCAAGGTCGCTGTTGATATAGCGCATGGAGCGTTCGTATTCATAGTCGGCGGCAGAACGGATACCGCGAACGATAAACCCTGCTCCGATTTCGCGCGCGTAGCGGACCAGGAAGCGGTTTTCAAATACGCTGATGCGGACATTGGGAAAGTCGCCCGTAATCGCTTCGAGCATGGCGCGGCGTTCGTCTATGGTGTAGGTGTTGCGTTTTTCAGGATTGATACCGATGGCGACGACGAGTTCGTCAAAAAGCGCCTGCGCTTCTTGTATCATCCAAAGATGACCGAGGGTCGGCGGGTCGAAGCTGCCTGCGTAAACGGCGCGGCGCGGGGGGATAGTGTTCATGAGTAGTGGTGTGAGTGATGGCAGCCGTCAGGATAGCGGGCGGGGAATGGAATGTCAAAAAGGTCGTCTGAAAATCAGAAAACCTGTTTTCAGACGACCTTTGAATTCTTTCGTCAGATGCGTAAACGGTTAATCATCGCCACTGAACGCCAACAAAATACGCAACAGGCTGCTGAAGATATTGTAGATGGAGATGAAGATGGTCAGAGCCGCGCTGATATGGCTGTCTTCCCCACCGTCAATCACCGCACGCACCTGCCACATAATCATCAGCGAGCTGAATAGGACAAACGCTGCCGAAACGGCGAGGCTCAATGCCGGGATTTGCAGGAAGAAGTTGGCAATCATCGCAATCATCAACACCACCGCGCCGACGGTCAGGAAGCGGCCTAGCGAATTCATATTGACATTGGTGCGGCGCGCCATTGCAGACATGGTGAAGAACACCCCGGCAGTCATGGCGGCGGCGATGCCGACGATTTGCGTGCCGTTTGGAATGGCGAGCGTATATTGCAGAAGCGGGCTGATCAGCACACCCATGCCGAAAGTGAAGATCATCAGGAGGGTTGCGCCGACATTGCTGTAACGGTTTTTCTCAATGAGGAAAGTCATGCCGTAGAAGAATACCAGCACGGCAACCAGCCCCATCCAGCCCTGACCGAACAGAGAGAATAGATTCAGTCCGAACTGGCCGCTGAAATATGCGCCGGCGACGGCGGGAATGAAAGACAGACCGAGCAGGCGGTAAGTTTTTTGCAGGACGGTATTTTTAGCAACCTGTCCCGTGGCGGTATAGTCGTAAACGTCGTTTCGCATGGCGTTTGCTCCTGAAAAATGGTTTGAAAACAAATAAATTCGGATTCTAACAGTAAATCATCGGCTTGGGCATATCAAGTATGCCGCCGTCGCCGCTTACCGATAGATAATGGCTAATGGCGTATTTTAAAGGGCTTGAATGAAACAGGTCGTCTGAAACCAGAAAACCTGTTTTCAGACGACCTGCATTTTCCTCATGAATCCTTTATAATCTCTTCCTTTATAAATCAATATCTTTCGAAAGAAGCAAAATGTCCGATTTCCGTCAAGATTTCCTCAAGTTTGCGCTGGCGCAGAATGTATTGAAATTCGGTGAATTCACAACCAAGGCAGGCCGTCAGTCGCCTTATTTTTTCAACGCCGGACTGTTTAACGACGGCGCATCGACGCTGCAACTGGCGAAGTTTTACGCGCAGGCGATTATCGAGAGCGGCGTAAAATTCGACATGCTGTTCGGCCCAGCTTATAAAGGCATTATTTTGGCGGCGGCGACGGCGATGATGCTGGCGGAAAAAGGTGTGAACGTGCCGTTTGCCTACAACCGCAAAGAAGCGAAAGACCACGGCGAAGGCGGCGTGTTGGTCGGTGCGCCGCTCAAAGGCCGCGTATTGATTATCGACGACGTGATTTCTGCGGGAACATCTGTGCGCGAATCGGTCAAACTGATTGAAGCGGAAGGCGCAACGCCCGCCGCCGTCGCCATCGCACTCGACCGCATGGAAAAAGGTACGGGCGAATTGTCCGCCGTTCAGGAAGTGGAAAAACAATACGGCTTACCCGTCGTCGCCATTGCCAATCTGAACGACTTGTTCACGCTCCTGCAAAACAACGCGGAATTCGGCGGCTTCCTCGAACCGGTCAGAGCCTACCGCGAACGCTACGGCGTCGCCTAAAATCCGATAAACAAAAGGTCGTCTGAAGACGGACAATCCCTTTTCAGACGACCTACCCCAATCAAACACACATTAAAACAACACATTCCACACTTTACACGGAAAACCCCTATGCCCGCCTGTATATGCCCACACTGCAAAACCTCACTTTGGGTCAAAGACACCCAGCTCAACGTTGCACAAGGCTTTGTCGTTTGCAATAAATGCGAAGGCCTGTTCAAAGCCAAAGACAGCCTGGCGCCGTCTTCCGCTCCCGCCAATCCCGACACGCTGCCCAACGCCGTTACCGACGTCCGCCTCGTACACGACATGGGCGGCAACATCCGCAACCGCAAACAACTCTCCCGCCACGAAATCGCCAGCCTGCTCGACAGCGCCGAACGCGCCAAAAAAGCCAAAGAAGAGGCGGCACGGCGCACCGAAGAGGAAAAGCGTCGTGCAGAAGAAGAAAAACGGCGGACTGAAGAATTCCAAGCCCTGATGGCGGCAGCCGCTGCCAAACCCGCCAAATCCGAAGAAGGCTTCAACTGGACGCTGGCGGTACTGGTTGCGCTGACCGTCCTCATCATGCAGCTTTTCTATTTGGTCTTGTTATGAACACATCTCCGGGTTTTGTTGCCGATTTTCGCGAAGCCGCGCCTTATATCCACTACCTGCGCGGTAAAACACTGGTTATCGGTATCACCGACAGCCTGCTCGAAGGCGACACCCTGAACCGGCTCGCCGCCGATTTCCACCTGCTTGCCGGCTTGGGCGTGCGGCTCGTGTTGGTACACGGCACGCGCCATTTCCTCAACCGCCTCGCCGCCGACAGACAATTCGTTCCGCAATACCACCGCAACCGCCGCATTACCGACGACGCCACCCTGCGCGACGCCAAACAGGCAGTCGGCATGATACGCAGCGACATCGAAGCCGCCCTGTGCAGCAGCGCATCCGCCCCCTTGCGCAACAAACCGATTCCCACCGCTTCGGGCAATTTCCTCACCGCCCGTCCGCTCGGCGTCATTGACGGCATAGACATGGGCTATACCGGCATCGTCCGCAAAACCGACACAGACTCGATCAACCGCCGCCTCGACGACGGTGCCATCGTCCTTATCAGTCCGCTCGGACACTCCTACGGCGGCAAAACCTTCAACCTCAGCATGAGCGAAGCCGCCGAAGCCGTCGCCGTCGCCCTTCAAGCCGAAAAACTCGTGTACCTGACCGAAGAAGCCGGCATTTGCAACGCCGACGGCGTCCTCATGTCCACCCTGTCCTCAGGCGAAGTACGCCACCTGATAGAAACCGCACACAACGTTCCCGTTCGCCTGCTCCAAGCCGCCGTCAACGCCGTCGAAAACGGCGTCAGCCGCGTTCAAATCCTCAGCGGACGCGAAGACGGCGGACTGTTGCGCGAACTCTTCACCCGTGAAGGCTGCGGCACCGCCATCGCCCGCGATTCCTTCGTCTCCATTCGCCAAGCCCACAGCCGCGACATCCCCCGCATCATCGCCCTGATACGCCCGCTGGAAGAACAAGGCATCCTGTTGCACCGCAGCCGCGAATATCTCGAAAACCACATCTCCGGCTTCTCCGTCCTCGAACACGACCGCAACATCTACGGTTGCGTCGCCCTCAAAACTTTCGACGACCCCGAAATCGGCGAACTCGCCTGCCTCGTCGTCTCCCCCGAAGCCCGCGACGGCGGCTACGGCGAAATGCTGCTCGACCACCTCTTCCAAAAAGCCCGCGCCATGGGCATCCGCCGCCTGTTCGCCCTCTCCACCCACACAGGCGAATGGTTTGCCGAACGCGGTTTTCAGACGACCTCTCCCGACGCATTACCCGAAGAACGCCGCCGCGACTACCTCGCCAACGGCCGCAATTCGCAGGTGTTCGTCCGCCATCTTGAACCTTGATGCAACACACTTTGCTCCCCCCGTTCATCCAACCTTGCAGGCGAACCCATCATTCAGATTTAGCTTGTTCACTGTTAAATATTATATTCGGACGGAGGCTGACAGCTTGCCGATTCCGGATAAACCTGTCCAACCCATTGCCGTTTCCGGGCGTGCGGAAAGTGGAAAAGTCAAACAACAAAACACTATCCCCATACGGCCTTTTTAAAAGAGGTCGTCTGAAAACACGGCATATATTTTCACCGAGCAACAACCTTATCGGGAAATGCGAACTTGCCGAACATCCCGTTTATGTATATGATAACGAACACCGTGCCGGTGTAGCTCAGTCGGTAGAGCAGCGCATTCGTAACGCGAAGGTCGGGGGTTCGATTCCCTTCTCCGGCACCAAATTGGATAAAGAGAGGTCGTCTGAAAACTGAACTGGCCCCCAAAT
>NZ_KV814891.1:0-18889 GCF_001814135.1 Neisseria sp. HMSC067H09
GCTGTTGGGGGAAAGGCTTTTTTGCAAAGGTCTCTTAAAGTTAATCCACTATAAGATAAGATTGAACGCAATCAGAGTGCTTGGATTGACGGTAAATCGGTTATCAATACAAAAAGGTCGTCTGAAAACCCAAGTTTTCAGACGACCTTTTACAATCAAAGCATTATGCGAACGGATGATGCAAAACGATGGTTTCTTCGCGGTCAGGACCAGTGGAGACGATGGCTACCGGTGCGCCGCAGACTTCTTCGATACGTTTCAAATATGCTTTGGCATTGGCAGGCAATGCGTCGTAGCTTGTCACGCCGACAGTCGATTCGCTCCAGCCGGGCATGGTTTCGTAAATCGGCTTGCAGGTTTCTACCGCATCGGAACCGCAAGGCAGGATGTCGGTTTTGCTGCCGTCGGGTAATTCGTAGCCGACGCAGATATTGATGGTTTCAATGCCGTCCATCACGTCCAGCTTGGTGATACACATGCCGGAAATGCCGTTGACTTGAATGGAACGTTTCAACGCGGCGGCATCAAACCAACCGCAGCGGCGTGCGCGGCCGGTTACGGAGCCGAATTCGTGTCCGCGTTCTGCCAAACCTGCGCCTACTTCGTCGAACAATTCAGTCGGGAACGGGCCTGAACCGACGCGCGTGGTATAGGCTTTGACGATACCCAAAACATAATCCAGCATTTGCGGACCTACGCCCGCGCCTGCGGAAGCGGCTCCTGCGAGGCAGTTGGACGAGGTAACGAAGGGGTAAGTGCCGTAATCGATGTCCAACAGCGTGCCTTGCGCGCCTTCAAACAGCAGTTTTTCGCCGTTTTTGTTTTTCTCGTTCAACACGCGGGATACGTCGGTAATCATAGGCGTAATGCGCGGCGCAACTTTTTCGATAACCGCCATCACGTCTTCCGCTTTAACCGGATCGGCATTGTGCAGATGTTGCAGTTGGACATTGTAATAGGCAAGGACGGCATCCAGTTTTTCACGCAGTTTTTCAGGATGCAGCAAATCGACGACGCGGATGGCGCGGCGTGCCACTTTGTCTTCGTAGGCTGGGCCGATACCGCGGCCGGTCGTGCCGATTTTACCTTTGCCACGCGATGCTTCGCGGGCTTGGTCAAGCGCAATGTGGTAAGGCAGGATCAGCGGGCAGGTCGGGGCGATTTTCAGACGACCTTCGACGTTTTTCACGCCTGCTGCGTTCAACTCGTCGATTTCGCCCAACAATGCTTCGGGGGATACGACAACGCCGGAACCGATGAAGCAATCCAAGTTTTCATGCAGGATGCCGCTCGGAATTAGGCGCAAAATGGTTTTCTTGCCGCCGACGACCAAAGTATGACCCGCATTGTGGCCGCCTTGGAAACGCACGACACCGCTGGTTTCTTCCGCCAGCCAGTCGACGATTTTACCTTTGCCTTCATCGCCCCACTGGGCGCCGATTACTACAACATTTTTAGCCATAGCCATATAACCTATTAATATTAAAAAATTATCGTGAATCAACTTCAAACCAAGACGGCTTTGCGCCCTACCCTGATTTGCCTTTAATCCGCTATGAATGGGTATTTAAATTTTCTCAACCTGCCAAACGCCGTCCGACTTTTTCAGACGACCTGCAACCTCTTCCGAAGCATTGTGTCCGATACCGTAGTCGACAACGACACACTGTCCTTGTTCACGCAGGGCTTCAACTGCTTCGCGAGCCGCTTCGGCATCTTCCGCATTGACCAAGACGACGGGCTGCCGCTCAATGGCGGGCAAACGTCCGATAAAGCTGCGCAAGTCGAAACTGAATCCCGTTGCCGGACGCGCACGGCCAAAATATTCGCCCAATCCGTCATAACGCCCGCCCCGTGCGACCGCGTCATGGAAATTGGAACCGTATGCCGCATACAATAAGCCCGTGTGATAATTGTCGACGCGCAGTTCGGATAAGTCGATATGGACTTTCTGATTCGGGAATGCGTCGCACACTGCCTGCAATTCGTCCAACGCACTGCCGACTGCCGACAAATCCGGCAATCGTTCGCGCGCAGCGGACAACACTTCCCGTCCGCCATACAGACGCGGCAGCAGCGAAAATGCTTTTGCCCACATACCGTCCAGCTTCCAAGCCTTAACCTGCGCTTCGACCGCCTCGGTATCTTTATCCTGCATCAACGCAAGCAGTGTTGCGGACTGCTCCGCATCCAAATGCGCCGCATCGGACAAAGCGCGGAATACGCCGATATGACCCAGCGACAGCAAGACCTCGCCCATATCGGCAATCTTCATGCTTTTGAGCATCAGGTCAATCAGTTCGATATCCGCCCGGATGTCGGCGAAACCATACATCTCCGCCCCCGCCTGCAAAGGTTCGCGCATATTGAGCAAACCTTCCGGCCGCGCGTGCAACACAGGGCCTGCGTAGCACAAACGGTTAATCCCTTGATTGGCGGACAAAAGATGCGCATCGATACGCGCCACTTGCGGCGTAATGTCGGCGCGGATGCCCAACTGCCGACCGCTCAGCTGATCGACCACCAAAATGGTTTTCAAAGACAAACCCGCGTCAATGTGCGTCAGCAGGGAATGGCTGTATTCCATCAGCGGTGGCTGTACCAGCTCGTAACCGTGCACTCGGAACAAAGTCAACAACTGCTCTCGCGCGCTTTCCAACTGTCGGGCGTTGGTCGGCAACACATCGGCAACATGTTCGGGAAGCTGCCAAGATTGCATGGAAATCTACCTTCTATCTGTTTTTGCAAACGCAAAGGGCTGCTTGAATTTAAAACCAGACGGACACACAGCCCGCTTCTCGAAATACGCCGCGCAAACGATGCAGCGTTTCCAACAAATCTGATTTTAAATTCAAACAGCCCCTGAATGACGGCTTTAAACCGCCGAGTTATTAAAAGCAGACTTTACCATACAAAACAGTTTTGTGCAGCCTGTTTTCATACAAAAGTCGTCTGAAAAAAGATGGGCAATCCTCTATTCGCAATGGAGATTGCTTGTTTTCTCTTTAAAAGAATCCATCGCAATTTGGCACATACGTTGCCGTTGTCCCAAATCTGCCGCAGGCAGCGATTGAAATAAAAATTTTGTATTGTTGCGTTGAAAATCGGCTTTCTTGCCTGCCTTTTTATAACACTCGTCTGCGCGTGCGAAATATTGACGGCAGATTTCCGGCAATTCTTCCAACGATAAAGGTTTGTGCTTATGCATCCCATGCGCTGACACAGCCAGCGGAGAGATTGCCAAAATCGCTGCCGCAACAAATTTCAAACTTTTTTGAAACCAATAATTTTTCATAATAAAACCTTAAAATCTATATCTACATGATGATATTGCTTTTCGCAAAATCCACTACGTTTGTTTTCAGACGACCTCAAAGCCGACTCAACCAAGTTGCGCCAGTTGTCCACGCATCTCGGTAATCACCGCCTTATAGTCCGGCTTGCCAAAGATGGCGGAACCTGCCACAAAAGTATCGGCACCCGCTGCCGCGACGGCGGCGATATTGTCGGTTTTGATGCCGCCGTCTACTTCGATGGCGATGTGCCGCCCGCTTTGCGCTTCGTACCGATCCAACATCGCCCGCACTTGACGGATTTTTTCAAGGGTGTGCGGGATGAAGCTTTGTCCGCCGAAACCGGGGTTGACCGACATCAGCAATACCATGTCCAACCTGTCCAATACGTTTTCCAAAACGTAGGCGGGAGTGGCCGGATTCAACACCAATCCTGCCTGACAGCCCGCATCTTTAATCAGGCTGAGGCTGCGGTCGATATGGCGGCTGGCTTCGGGATGAAACGTGATAATCGACGCCCCTGCTTTGGCAAATGCCTGAATCAGATCGTCAACGGGTTCGACCATCAGATGCACATCAATCGGCACGGTGGCATAAGGCTTCAACGCCGCGCAGACCATAGGGCCGAAAGTCAGATTCGGCACATAATGATTGTCCATCACGTCGAAATGAATCAAATCGGCTCCCGCTTCGATAACTTTCGTTACTTCCTCACCCAAACGGGCAAAATCGGCGGATAAGATGCTGGGCGCAATACGGAAATTGTGGTTCATAGAAATCCAGTCGGATGGTGTGGTTTGATAAACGGATAATTTTTCATATTCTACCACCAACGCCTCACGCAACACTAACTATGCATTATTAATATTTAACAAAAGTAAGCATATGCATAAATAATTATAGGTTAAGGATATGTTTTGTCAGAAATAAAATAAAGATATGAAGTTAACAAAAGTTAACTGGAGGGATACTGCCTTTCACACGCTAATCGGGTATATTTGCGCGGTTACGGAAACTAGGAAAACGCTGTGTCTGTCGGATTCAAATCTTATTTACCCCTCTGTGCATTATCGGTTGTGCTGCTGACGGCTGTCGGTCAAGCGCACGCCGGCCCCCAATATATCAAGCTGGACGATTTTCAAGCCAATTGCGACATCCGCTCCCTTAATCTGACGCAAGACCAACACAATGCTTTGCGCCGAATCCGCAATGATTACAAACAGGCATCGGACAAGGCATACCGCAAACTCGTCCGCACAGACCGTAACCGCCGCCAAGTCATTATGAAAATCCTTGCGGCAGATAATTTCGATCAAAACAACGCCCGCGATTATGTCGAAACCCGCTACTTGTCAAGCATGGATTTCGCTGTCGAAGAATTGGAAATCCAACACCGCTTTTACCACCTGCTCAATCCGCGCCAACGCCAGATTTGGCTCTCTTCCTGCCTTCGCTGACATATCGCTTTCCTGATTGGTCCGTACAAAAAGGTCGTCTGAAATCCTGTTTCAGACGACCTTTTAAACGATATGGCGATTCAAAGCGATGCGGCCGGAAGAAATTGAACCGGAAAAAGCTTTCCCTACCCTTATCCTCCCGCAGATTTCAGTACGGCAGACCTATTTTCCAAAAACTCAATCCAAAACCCGTTGTTCCGGCAAACGCCCTGCCCAATCGCACGCAAACTGCCAAGCCGAACGTCCCGAGCGGTTGCCGCGCATTTGTGCCCATTGCAACGCCGCCTTGCGTGCCGTTTCATCAAAATCCACGCCGAAGTCGCCCAGCCAATTTTCAACCGCTTGGAGGTAGTCGTTTTGATCGAACGGATAAAAACTCAACCACAAGCCGAAACGGTCGGACAGGGAAATTTTTTCCTCAACGGCTTCTTTTTGATGAATTTCGCCACGTATGCCCGTTGTCCCGCCGTTTTCATCCATATATTCGGGCATAAGGTGGCGCCGGTTGGAGGTCGCGTACACCAACACGTTGCTGCATCTTTGCGACAAACCGCCATCCAATGCGGTTTTCAGGGCTTTGTAGGTTTCATCACCGGTTTCAAACGATAGGTCATCGCAGAATACGATGAATTTTTCGGGACGGTCTTTCAGCAAAAAAAGCAGCGCGGGCAGGCTGACCAAATCGCTCTTATCTACTTCAATCAGACGCAGCCCTTGTTTGGCATATTCGTGCAACAGGGCTTTGACCAGCGAGGATTTGCCCGTTCCGCGCGAACCGCTCATCAAAACATTATTCGCAGAGCGGCCTGCCAAAAACTGCTCGGTATTGCGTTTGAGTCTTTCGGTTTGCGTCCCGACGGCAGCCAGACGGTCAAGCGGGAATGTATGCGGGTTTGGCAGGCTCTCCAAAATCCCTTTTTTACCGACGCTGTGCCAACGGTAAGCCAAAGCGTTCCAGTCGGTTTTGCCGGGTTTTTCGGGCAGTACCAAATCAAGACGGTCCAAAACGGAATAGGCTTTTTGCAAAAAGGCGGCAAGTTTCATATGTGCTCCTATTGTCCTGATATAGCAGGATTTTGTTGCGCCATCACGCGCATCACGGTATCGACAACGGCTTGGGTTTGCGGATCGATTTCGATATTGATGACGTCGCCCTCTTTCCGGCTGCCAAACAAAGTGCGCGTCAAAGTTTCCGGAATCAGGTGGACATTGAATTCCGTTTCGGTAACGTCGCCTATGGTCAGGCTGCAACCGTCCAAGCCGACAAAGCCTTTGCTCAAAATATAAGGTTTGAGTTCGGGCGGCAGGACAAACCATACCGTGCGGTTAAACTCGCTGCGCTCTATCCGCGTAATCTGCGCAGTCGTCATGATATGCCCGCTCATGGCGTGTCCGCCGATTTCATCACCGAAACGGGCGGCACGTTCGAGATTGACGGCATCGCCTGTTTTCAGACGACCTAAATTGGTCTTTTCCAAGGTTTCTTTCATCAAATCAAAGCTGACCGTATCACCGTCGATTTGAGTGATGGTCAGGCAGCAGCCGTTGTTGGCGACGGATGCGCCGATTTGCAGATGCTCGGTCATCCCATCGGGCAGCTTGACGACATGGGTACGGAAATCGGCGGACGGTTCGCGGATAGCGATGATTTCGCCGACACCTTGGACGATACCTGTAAACATGAGAGATTCTCCAATCGGTTTATTTGATGCGTTTGAAAACCAAATCCCAAACGCCGTGCCCCAAGCGTTTGCCGCGGGCTTCAAATTTCGTTTCGGGACGGTATTCGGGCGTAGGCGCGTAATCGGCGGCGGTATTTTGCAAATTGTCAAAACCGCTCAACACTTCCAGCATCTGCTGCGCGTATTCTTCCCAGTCGGTCGCCAGATGGATATAGCCGCCGACTTTCAGCTTGGGCAACAGTTTCTGCACAAACGGCGTTTGCACCAAGCGGCGTTTGTTATGGCGTTTTTTGTGCCAAGGGTCGGGAAAGAAAATGTGGATGCCGTCGAGCACGTCGTCTGAAAGCATATTTTCCACCACTTTGACCGCATCGTGCCGCATCACACGGATATTGCCGATGTGTTCTTCTTCAATCAATTTCAGAATGTTGCCGACGCCGGGACCGTGTACATCAATCGCCAAAAAGTCAGTATCAGGTAGGCGCTTGGCAATTTCAACAGTCGCCACGCCCATGCCGAAACCGATTTCCAACACCTTGGGACGGTCGCTGCCGAAACGCTGATTCAAGTCCAACACGGAATCTTGATAATCGATGCCGAATTGCGGCCACATCGTATCAATGGCACGCTGCTGCGCCGCAGTCATATGCCCTTGACGCAACACAAAGCTGCGGATGGAGCGTTTGTGCGCTTCAGGAACGGTAGAATCCGGAGTTATTTCGTTCATAAATCATTTCTTGTATCTGATAAAACTAGGGAAAGGTCGTCTGAAAATCTGTAATATGGTTTCAGACGACCTCTGAATGTATGGGGTCAACCGTTAAACGGTTTGTTTTTATCGTTGATAAACAAGCATGAAACAAGCCACGGACAGTATCAATCCTGCCGAACTCGTTTGCTTGCTGTTTTAAAGCATGACTAAATGGCTCACTTGGAGCTTAGGCACGCATTCTTGTTCATCCACTATATCGTTAATGAAATCACTATCACTGACAATATTCTGTTTGACGAAAAGGTCGTCTGAAAGATTCAGACGACCTTTGCCTAATAAATGCAATATCAGCAGTTTAATTCAACTGACTGAATACACTTATTTTTTCTTTTGAGCCGGCAGGTCGGTACAAGTACCCAGCGCCACTTCGGCAGCCATACCGATGGATTCGCCCAAGGTCGGGTGCGGGTGGATGGTTTTGCCGATGTCTTCAGCGTCGCAGCCCATTTCGATGGCCAAGCAGATTTCGCCAATCATATCGCCGCCGTTCGGACCAACGATACCGCCGCCGATGATACGGCCGGTTTCGGCATCAAAAATCAGCTTGGTGAAGCCGTTATCGCAACCGTTGGCAATCGCACGGCCGGAAGCCGCCCATGGGAAGTTGGCTTTGGTGATTTTGCGGCCGGATGCTTTGGCAGACAATTCGGTTTCGCCAACCCATGCTACTTCGGGAGCAGTGTAAGCCACGCCCGGAATCACGCGGGCATCGAAGTAAGCTTTGTGTCCGGCGCAGTTTTCAGCGGCAACGTGGCCTTCATGAACGGCTTTGTGCGCCAGCATAGGCTGACCGACGATGTCGCCGATGGCGTAGATGTGCGGCACATTGGTACGCATTTGTTTGTCGACTTCGATGAAGCCTCGGTCGGTTACGGCAACGCCTGCTTTTTCGGCGCTGATGAGTTTGCCGTTAGGTGCACGGCCGGCGGCAACCAATACGGCATCGTAGCGTTGCGGCTCTTTCGGTGCGTTTGCACCTTCAAAGGTAACGTAAATGCCGTCTTCTTTGGGCTCGACTGCGACGGTTTTGGTGTTGATCATGATGTTGTCAAAACGGTATTCGTTTTGTTTTTGCCATACTTTCACCAAATCGCGGTCTGCACCTTGCATCAGGCCGTCCATCATCTCAACGACGTCGAGGCGCGAACCCAGCGTGCTGTAAACCGTACCCATTTCGAGGCCGATGATACCGCCACCGATAATCAGCAGCTTGCCCGGTACTTCTTTCAGAGCCAAAGCACCGCTGGAATCGATGATGCGCGGATCTTCAGGGATAAACGGCAGCTTGGTTACGCGGCTGCCCGCTGCGATGATACAGTTTTTGAACGCAACGATTTTTTTCTCGCCGGTAGGCGTAGCCTGCTCGTACACGTCGCCGGTAGTCAGCGACACTTCCAAGTGGTGCGGATCCAAGAATTGACCGTCGCCTTGGATAACGTCCACTTTACGGCCTTTTGCCATACCTGCCAAACCGGTAGTCAGGCGGGAAACCACGCCGTCTTTATAGCCGCGCAGCATGTCGATGTCGAGTTCAGGCTCGGGGTATTTGATGCCGTTGGCAGCCAAGTGGCGCACTTCGTCAATAACGGCAGCGTTGTGCAACAAGGCTTTGGAAGGGATACAGCCGACGTTCAAGCAAACACCGCCCAAAGTTTTGTAACGTTCAACGATGGCAACTTTCAAGCCTTCGTCAGCAGCGGCAAATGCAGCGGAGTAACCGCCGGGGCCGCCACCCAATACGACTACGTCGTACTCTGCATCGGCAGAACCGCCGAATTGCGCCGCTTGCGGTGCAGGAGCGGCAGCTTTAGGGGCTTCTTGCGCAGGAGCAGCAGCAGGTGCTTCGGCTTTAGGAGCGGCAGCCGCACCTTCGGCTTCAACGACTACAATCAAGCCGCCTTCGGAGATTTTGTCGCCGACTTTGACTTTGACTTCTTTGACCACGCCCGCAACTTCGGCAGGCACGTCCATCGTCGCCTTGTCGGTTTCCAAGGTAATCAGGGTATCGTCAACGGCGATGGTGTCGCCTACGTTCACTTCAACCGCGATAATATCTACATTTTCGTGTCCGCCAATGTCGGGCACTTTCAATTCAACTAAGCTCATGTCTAATCTTTCTGAATGATATTCGGACTTCTGTTTTCAGACGACCTGTCGGGTTGTGTGCCGAAGGTCGTCTGAAATACGCTCGGATTACAGGGTAATGCGGCGGAAGTCTTTCAACAGGTTCGCCAGGAATACGGTGAAGCGCATACCGGCGGCACCGTCGATGACGCGGTGGTCGAAGGACAGGCTCAACGGACACATCAGGCGAGGAGCGAACTCTTTGCCGTTCCAAACCGGTTTGATTTGGGATTTGCACACGCCCAAAATAGCGACTTCAGGTGCGTTCACAATCGGAGTGAAGCCTGTACCGCCGATGCCGCCCAAGCTGGAAATGGTAAAGCAGGCGCCTTGCATTTCTTGCGGTTTGAGCTTGCCTTCGCGGGCTTTTTTAGACAATTCGGTCAGCTCTTGGCTGATTTCTTTCAGACCTTTTTGATCTACATCTTTGATGACGGGAACAACCAAGCCGTTCGGCGTATCGGCTGCAAAACCGATGTTGAAGTAGTTTTTCAGAACCAGATTGTCGCCGTCCAAAGAAGCGTTGAATTCTGGGAAGGCTTTCAGCGCGGAAACGGAGGCTTTGATGATGAACGCCAACGGGGACAGTTTCACGCCTTCGCGTTCCCATTCTTTGTTCAACTGTTTGCGGAATTCTTCCAATTCGGTCATGTCCGCTTCTTCGTGAACGGTAACGTGCGGAATCACAACCCAGTTGCGGGACAGGTTTTGACCGGAAATTTTCTTAATGCGGGACAACTCTTTAACTTCGACATTGCCGAATTTGGAGAAGTCCACTTTAGGCCACGGCAGCAAGTCCAGACCGCCGCCCAAAGATGCGCCGGCAGCAGCAGGTTTCGCCGCACCGCCTTGCATTACAGATTTCACAAAGGCCTTAATGTCATCGCCCATGATACGGCCTTTCAGGCCGGTACCTTTGACTTGACCCAAATCCACACCCAATTCGCGCGCCAGTTTGCGTGCGGAAGGACCCGCGTGTGCTTTGGCAAAAGCAGCTTCGTCGATTTTGGCAGCGGCAGGTGCAGGAGCGGCAACAGGAGCCGGAGCGGCGGCAGGCGCGGCAGCCGGAGCAGGTACAGCTGCCGGGGCTGCGGCTTGAGCAGGCGCGGGAGCGGGAGTGGCGGCAGAACCGGTGGTTTCCACTTCGATAATGGCAGTACCTTCGGATACTTTGTCGCCGACTTTCAGGAATACGGCTTTAACGACACCGGCGGCAGTACAAGGTACGTCCATAGTCGCTTTGTCGGTTTCCAGAGTAATCAGCGTGTCGTCTTCGGCAACGGTGTCGCCAACTTTAACTTCAACGGCGATTACATCTACATCAGTATGACCGCCAATGTCGGGAACGGCTACTTGAACGGTTGCGCCGCCTGCGGGAGCGGCAGCGGGTGCAGCGGCAGGCGCAGGTTGTGCTTCAGCGGCAGGAGCCGGAGCGGCTTCCGCAGCGGCAGCACCGGTTTCAACAGTCAGAATCACGCCGCCTTCGGAGATTTTGTCGCCGACTTTGACTTTCACTTCTTTCACAACCCCTGCTGCATCGGCAGGTACGTCCATAGTGGCTTTGTCGGTTTCCAGTGTAATCAGGGTGTCGTCAACGGCGATGGTGTCGCCCGCTTTGACTTCTACTGCGATGATATCGACGTTTTCATGACCGCCGATATCGGGTACTTTGATTTCTACGATACTCATTTGAGTTCCTTTGATGATTTCGGTTTGATGTCGTCTGAAAAACAGTTTCAGACGACATCACTTATGTTTTCCGGCACGGATAACCATTTCCAAGACAGCTTTTCTGCGCTTCGAACCTTTTGCACGACTTGCGCCCGCTGCCCGGTAATTCAAGGTTTGTCCGTTATACAAACCGTCAACGTATTCTTGATTCAGACGACCCCGTAAGCAAATTGACTTTGAGGTCGTCTGAAAGCAGGATTAGCGTTTCCAGCTTGGCGCCACGTCGGCATTGATGCCGTATTTTTCGATGGCTTGTTGAACGGTTTCTTTGCTGACTTTGCCTTGTTCTGCCAATGCGCTCAATGCTGCCACGGCAACGTTGTAGCGGTCCACTTCGAAGAAGCGGCGCAGGTTGGCACGGCTGTCGGAACGGCCGAAACCATCGGTACCCAAGACATGATAGTCGTTCGGGATGTACGCGCGGATACGGTCGGCATAGCTGCGGATATAGTCGGTAGCGGCGATAACCGGACCGTCATGACCTTGCAGTTGTGAGGTAACGAAAGGCACTTTTTCAGCTTCCAGCGGATGCAGGCGGTTGAAACGTTCTACTTCGATGGCATCGCGGTGCAGCAGGTTGAAGGACGGGCAAGACCAAATGTCTGCTTCTACGCCGAAGTCGGCTTTCAGCAACTCGGCACCGGCAATCACTTCTTGCAGGATGGTACCGGAACCCATCAATTGAACTTTCTTGTCGCCTTTACCGCCGGCTTTCAGCAAGTACATACCTTTCAGGATGTCTTGTTCCACGCCTTCGGGCATATCCGGATGAGTGTAGTTCTCGTTCATCAGGGTGATGTAGTAGAACACGTCTTCATGGTTGACGTACATACGGCGCAGGCCATCATGTACGATAACGGCCACTTCATATTGGAAAGTCGGATCGTATGTTACGCAGTTCGGGATCAAATCGGCTTGAATATGGCTGTGGCCGTCTTCGTGTTGCAGGCCTTCGCCGTTCAAGGTCGTACGGCCGGCAGTACCGCCCAACAGGAAGCCGCGCGCGTGCATATCGCCGGCAGCCCATGCCAAGTCGCCGACACGTTGGAAACCGAACATAGAGTAGTAAATGTAGAACGGAATCATCGCGAAGTCGCTGTTGGCATAGCTGGTCGCCGCTGCAATCCAGTCAGCCATCGCGCCTGGCTCGTTAATACCTTCTTGCAGGATTTGACCGTCAACAGACTCTTTATAGAACATCAGTTGGTCTTTGTCTTGCGGGGTGTATTGTTGGCCTTTCGGATTCCAAATACCGTATTGGCGGAACATGCCTTCCATACCGAAGGTACGGCTTTCGTCAGGAACGATAGGTACGACGCGTTTGCCGATTTTTTTGTCTTTCAGCAAAGTAGACAGAATGCGGACAAATGCCATAGTGGTCGAGAATTCACGGTCGCCGCTGGATTTCAGTTGAGTCTCAAATGCTGACAACTCAGGCATTTCCAGAACTTCTTGGGTAGGCTTGCGTTGAGGCAGGTAGCCGCCCAAAGCTTCGCGGCGTGCGTGCAGGTATTTGTACTCTTCACTGTCGGGAGCGAAAGTCAGGTAAGGCAGATCGCCGCTGTCGATTTGCTCGTCGGTAACCGGAATGTCAAAGCGGTCGCGGAATTGTTTCAGAGACGCCTTGTCCATTTTTTTGGCTTGGTGGGCAACGTTTTGACCTTCACCGGAAGCACCCATACCATAACCTTTAATGGTTTTCGCCAAAATTACGGTAGGTTTGCCGTCTGCATGGTTAGCTGCGCGGTCATAAGCGTTGTACACTTTTTGAGGGTCATGGCCGCCGCGGTTCAATGCCCAAATTTCGTCATCGGTCATATCGGCAACCAATGCTTTCAATTCAGGGGTATTGAAGAAATGTTCGCGCACGTACGCACCGTCTTTGGATTTGTAAGTTTGGTAGTCGCCGTCCAAACATTCTTCCATGCGTTTGCGCAGGATACCGTCTTTGTCTTTTGCCAAGAGGCGGTCCCAACGGCGGCCCCAAATGACTTTGACAACATTCCAGCCGGCGCCGGCAAAGTTGCCTTCCAATTCTTGGATGATTTTGCCGTTACCGCGGACAGGACCGTCCAAACGTTGCAGGTTACAGTTGATGACGAAAATCAGGTTGTCCAAACCTTCGCGTGCTGCCAATGCGATGGCGCCTTGCGATTCGGGTTCGTCCATTTCGCCGTCGCCGCAGAAACACCATACTTTACGGCCTTTGGTTTTTGCCAGACCGCGGGATTCCAAGTATTTTAGGAAACGGGCTTGGTAAATCGCCATGATCGGACCCAAACCCATAGATACGGTCGGAAATTGCCAGAAATCAGGCAGCAAGTGCGGATGCGGGTAAGAAGGCAGACCATGTCCGTCCACTTCCTGACGGAAATTGTTCAGTTGGTCTTCAGTCAGACGGCCTTCAACGAAAGCGCGGGCATAGATACCTGGAGAAACGTGGCCTTGGAAGAATACCAAATCACCTTCTTCGCCTTCGCCTTTAGCTTTCCAGAAGTGGTTGAAACCCACTTCGTACATGGTTGCGGCAGATTGGAAAGATGCGATATGACCACCCAGCTCCAAATCTTTTTTACCGGCGCGCAATACGATGGCGGCGGCGTTCCAGCGCACGAATGCACGGATGCGGTGTTCGATGTTTTGATCGCCCGGAATACCTTTTTCGTCTTCAACCGAAACGGTATTCAAATACGGGGTGGTTGTGCCGTGAGGCATACGGACGCCTTTGTCGCGGCTGTATTTAACCAGATGCTCCAACAAGTATTGTGCGCGTTCGCTGCCTTCGTATTCTAGAACTGAGCTTAACGCGTCCAACCACTCTTGGGTTTCAATCGGGTCAACATCGTGTAATTGGGTGGACATAGTATCTATCCTTATGTTGAGTGTTATTCAATGACGGAGGGTTATACCCCTAATGTTTTCGTTTGCGAAAATTGATGTACAAAAACGAAAAGTTTCTAAAATCAAATCAAATAAAATTAGATAATCTAAATTTTTTCAATCAGTTAAAAACCGGATTAAAAACAAAAGACGCACTGGTGAATTTATTTGAATCTGCTTCGCTTCGAATCGTATCAGCAAACGGTATAACTAGCAAATTTCAATTTAATATATTCAAAAACAATCAAACTTTTCCCATTTAATTTTCTTTTTTAACACAAAAACGAAAATAAAATGAAAAAAACCGAAATAACCTTTTAACCGTTTTTGAAATAGCTTTGCTGCTATATTTCAGACGACCTTTTTACCGCTCCTCCGAATGCCGGCGTTTGATAAGGATGCGGACAGCGCCGTCATTACCCTCGCGAGGTTCGATATAGGCAAGGACATCCGGATGCTGCATCAGCCAACGGCGCGTCATATTTTTTAAAACAGGTTTATAGCCTGCCGAACCCAGTCCGCTGCCGTGGACAATTTCGGCACAAACGCCGCGCTTTTGGACAAACACGATAAACTCATTTAATACCTGTTGCGCTTCTTCTTGCGTATAGCCGTGCAAATCAACATCGGCAACGACGGGATAATGGCCGTTACGCAGGCGTTGCAGGTCGTTTTTACCTTGCCCGTTCTTACTGAACGAAGCAGGCGGCTCATCCCAACCGCCGTTGCCGATATAAAAATAATCTTCCTCATTTAATGAAGATGCTTCTTTCGGACGCGGCTTTATCGGCGATTTATCGCGTGGAGCAGAATAATATTGCGAAGTTTGTTTCAACGGGGTTACCGTCCCGACCATGCTTGCAAAATCCGCATTTTCGGCTTCCTGCTTTTTAGCTGCCGCTTCTGCTGCAGCCTTTTCTTCCGCTTCTTTTTTCGCCTGTTTTCCTAAGGCCTGAAGGGTAGATTGGAAATCTGTTTTCATAAATGGATACCTGAAACGCTAAATGATTTTCAGACGACCTCTTTTACAAACAAGGTCGTCTGAAAACGGGAAAAATGATTGACGGTTGTATCTAAAGGTATTTACGCATTAATTCGCATTCGACTTTGACTTCCCGATTCAACTGCAACACCGCAGAACCCAAAGAGTCATAACGGTTGATGCGGTAAAACGGAACGGAATTGAGCGAGGCATAAAGTTTTAAAAAACTCAATCCGGCATGATGCGCCAACTCTTCGGCACGCCTCAGCAATGCCGTACCCAAACCTTGATTATGGAAAATCGGATGCACATAAAGCGCGTCTAATTGCGCTTCCTTAAAATCGACTTGGAAAAATCCACGGATGGCCCCTTTGTATTCCACCACCCACAAAGCCTTATCCGGATCGTCAATGGTATGGCGGTAGCTTTCAGTGTCCAACAGTGCTTCCCATGCCTGAAGCACGTTCTCGTCGTAGCTTCTAATGCAGGCAAATTGGGCGGCATGAAGATGGGCATTATGGATGGCTTGGCAATCTTGTACTGTGGCGGGACGGAGTATGGTCAACAGGCTCATGATTCGGTACGTTATGTCTAACTTTCAGACGACCTTGATTGATTCTGAGGTCGTCTGAACATTTTGAAAATCAGCAAATTATAAACTTTGATGCAGTTTCACCGCTGCATCAAAAGCAGTGTCGGCATCGGCGGACAAAACGGTGAAATGCCCCATTTTGCGGCCTTTCCGCGCGGCCTTTTTGCCGTACAGGTGCAGGTGCGCGTTCGGATGGCTTTGCAACGGCAGCCAATTCGGTTCGCCGCCGTCTTCCTGCCAAACGTCGCCCAAAATATTCGCCATGCAACATGAAGAAAGCAGCTTGGTATCGGCAGGTGGCAGGTTGCACATAATGCGTACCTGCTGCTGGAACTGGTCTGCGGCGCAGGCATCTATCGTATGGTGGCCGGAATTGTGCGGGCGCGGGGCGATTTCGTTGACGACCAATTCGTGCGTGTCGCCGACGACGAACATTTCCACCGCCAATACGCCGACATAATCCAACTCATCCGCCAAGCGTTGCGCCATTTGCCGTGCCTGTTGTTGCACGTCGGCACTCAGCCGCGCGGGGACGATGGAATAGGCGAGGATGCCGTTTTCGTGGATGTTTTCGGCGGGGTCGAAGGTTTGCACGTTTTCATCGTTCAGACGGCATACGATAACGGAAATCTCGCCGCGCAAATCCACCATTTTTTCCAAAACACAATCCACGCCGCCGTGTTCGGCAAACGCGGCTTTGAGTTCGTCCACCGTTTTGACGCGGATTTGCCCTTTGCCGTCGTAGCCCAAAGTAGCCGTTTTCAGGATGCCGGGCAAAAATTGCGCGCTTTCTTCGCTGATGTCGTCTGAACGGCAAACCGCTTGATATGGCGCGGTTTGCAGCCCCGCTTTGCGTATCCACGCTTTTTCCTGAATACGGTTTTGCGCGATGGCAACGCAGTCGCCGCCGGGGGAAACGTTGGTATGTTTTGCCAGAAAGCGCATCGCTTCGGCATTGACGTTTTCAAATTCAGTAGTAACCGCCGCGCATTTTGCCAACTCGTCCAAAGCGGCAGGGTCGTCAAACGGCGCGCACAAATGGCGGTCGGCAAATTCCGCCGCCGGCGCGTTCGGATCGGGGTCGAGAACGGTTACTTTGTAGCCCATGGTTTTGGCGGCAACGGTAAACATTCTGCCTAATTGTCCGCCGCCGAGAATACCGAGCATGGCGGGCGGGAGGATAGTAAATTTCATAAGTTGTTCCGTTTCCCTTAAAAACTACCGTAAATTAATGGTTCTGTAATCGTTATGCCCTGCTTTTCCTGTTTTCGCACACAATTTGTCGCCGCAGCGGACTATATCGGACTTGCCAATTATTTCCAATGTCGTAAGCTCTTCTTTCTTTTTCGCAATATCGCTTCCGTAACCGTATGACATCCATGCAGCGGAAACCAGGGTGATAACCGACAAAGCCGCACAAACGGCAGTAACAGTCGCAAGTTTTACCGCTATGCCCCGGTTGGTTTGATTGACTTGGTGCAGGTAGGTATTGAATGCTTTGGTCTGTTCGGCCATTTTTTCCCGCACTTCCTCCATTTCGGCAACGTAACCGTCCAACACTGAATCCAATCTGCCTTTAACGGTTTCTTCGACAAATCCGCCCATTTCTTTTTTGTGCTGCATCATAAAAGACTCAAGCTCTTGGCGGATATTCAGATAATCCCCGCGTGCCTGCTCGTTTTGCCTTGCCAGCACGGCACTTGCCATACCTGCAAGACGGTCGATTTGTTCCAGTTTTTCTTCAATATTCATCTGTTTTCACTCCCATTCGGCCGTTTGCCGTATTTTTTCAGACGACATCAACGACTCATCACCATACTGCGCGAGCGTTCCATCTGCCTTTCCATTTCGCGCTGTTCGGCTTCGAATTGGAGGTTTTGCTCGGTTTGCAACATGTCTTTGAAACTGTCTTTCGGCCCGGTCAGCATTGCCTTATCTGCATTAACTTCGGCAACTCTGAGAAAAGCCGTATCTTCGTGCATCACGGTAAGGTGGTTGTCTTTGGTAATGACCAAACCTTCGATGGCAGGCAGCTTTTGGGCATAGGCTTCGGCGGTCAGCGCGGCAATGCTGTTCCGTATGCCGTATTCGGAATAAGGAAGATGGTGTTCTTTGATGTAGGCAGTAAACTTGTCTGTGATCTGTGCATGGAGTTTCTGCGCCTGCTCGGGCATATTGTCTAGGGAATACAGGTAGTTTTCGCGTTCGTACTGCCGGCGGTTTTGCGCTTCGGCTTCGTGCAACCCATCCCACAACTGCCTGACGTCGGGATTGCCGCGAATCAGTTCCTCCGTTGAGTTTCGGACGGCATGGCGGTCGTTGCGCTCATAAGCATCCAACACGTTTTGATAGCGCGACATCATAGCTTGGAACGGATCTTCAGCTTTGGGGCGGGTGATCGGCACATGTTCGAACCGGTTGGCGCCGCTTGCGGTGTGATCGAAATATTGCGGCGTTTTAGGGTTGGATTTGTCGTAATACACTCCGCGGCGGTTTTCTGCCCCCAGATTCAGGCCGTTGCGCTCGATCAGGCGCTCGTCCAAGCCCAGCCCCTTCATATCGATGACCAGCTCGGCTTTTGGGTCGTGTTCGTTATGCTTGCGTACGATATAGCCGATGACGCGCGTCGCGTAGCTGTTGCGGTAGTCCGATTCGCCGTGCGGCCCTAACCGAGCTTCTTCGGGCGACTGATCGTAATAGGTACGGGCAAGGATTTCTTTTTGGCTGTCGGAGACAGTCATATCGGGATTGAATTTCAGCCCTTTGGTAGGGATAATCTTTTTATTTCCAAGTGCAGTTTCATCTAAAAAATACTGCTCGTATCCGAATCCGTCCCCGACAACTTCTTGCAGGCTGAGCTTGGTTTTCCCTTGCTGTTTCTGTTCATAGCTGACGACGGCATTCCAGCCCGCAATCATTGCCAACGCCTCATCTTTGCGTTCGGCATCCTGCAAATCTTTCAGTGGCTTGGTATAGTCTTTGCGCTTGGCATCGCTTTCCGCAATTTTGTCGACTTTGGCAAGCACCCGGTTTTCCGTTTCTTTATGTCCCTGTTCGTAGTAAAAAAAACCGTGCTGGATTTCATGACCGAGCTGGAAGACAAAGGGTTTCTGTTTGTCCTGAGATTGCAGCATTCTGAGATGGATCGAAATCCGTTTTTCTTCGGCATTATAGCTGGCGCCGGCATTCGGATTTTTGCTGACCGCCAGTTCGTCCAAATAGCCCTTTTCCGCCGCCGTATTGAGACGTTCGGTCAATACGGGTGATGCCGTTATGGTGGCAATCAGGTTGCGGTATTCGTTCGAGTTTTTGCCGTTGGGGAGCGAATTTTGGGCAAAGTCGTCCAATATCTTTTGCAGTTGAGGATTGATCTGAC
>NZ_KV814891.1:18989-26978 GCF_001814135.1 Neisseria sp. HMSC067H09
TGACTCATGTTTTATGACCCCGGCTTGAAAATATTGAAAGTAATTTCATTGATGCAGTCGTGCAGTACCTTTTCTGCACTTTCTCCCCGATAAAAGACTTGGAGATCTGCTTCGTAGCCGTTCCGATATTTTTTTTCATAACCGTTGAAGGGTCTGCCCCAATGCCCTTTGCCTGTATAGGTAAACCCCGCCTGCTCCAGTAGTGGATGGAATTGATCTAAATCCATTTGGCAGATTGACGTTGCGGGAGGATTCCCCTCTCCGCGACCGAAAAATAAGTGCACTTTCCCGCTTTTCTCTTTTGAATTGAAATTAATCCACCAACTCCAGCCAGTATTTCCAAAATTATTACCTGCATAAAAATCCCATGCCGATTTTTCTTCTTTGCTGTATGGGGCGAATTTTATCTTCATCACCTTTTCCGCCGTTTCAATTCTAAAATCTTCTGGCGATTTGGCGTAGCGTAAGAAATCCAAAACTTTGGTCAATACTTCGGGTGCGGTCAGATCCGGTCTTCCGGCAATCTGTTGCGTATCTTGATTCATAATCTTGCCCTCCTTTGCGGGTATGGGGTTTTCGGTAGAGCAGGCTGAAAGCAGCAGCCCGATGGTCAATGCGGTTGCGGTTGTGTATTTCATGGGTTTCTTTCAAGACAGGGAAGCCAATCTTTCAGACGACCTTTTGTCAGGAAACGTCGTCTGAAACAGCAGCCTCGTTTCCAGCTGAGACAGATTAATGGAAATTCGATTTTTACTTGCATTGTAGCTGGCACCGGCATTCGGATTTTTATTGACCGCCAGTTTGTCCAAATAGCCCTTTTCTGCTGTGGTATTCAATCTTCCGTTCAGCACGGGTGATGCCGTTATGGCGGCAATCAGGTTGCGGTATGCATCTGACTTTTTGCCGTTTGGCAGAGAGTTTTGGGCAAAGTCATCCAATATCTTTTGCAGTTGAGGATTGATCTGACTCATGTTTTATGACCCCGGCTTGAAAATATCGAAAGTAATTTCATTGATGCATTTATGCAGTACCTTTTCTTCACTTTCCCCCTGATAAAAGACTTGGAGATCTGCTTCGTAGCCGTTCCGATATTTTTTTTCATAACCGTTGAAGGGTCTGCCCCAATGCCCTTTGCCTGTATAGGTAAACCCCGCCTGCTCCAGAAGCGGATGGAACTGATCCAAATCCATCTGGCAAATCGGTGTAGCAGGGGAATCCCCCCCTCCATCACCGAAATGTAAGCGCATTTTTCCGGATTGATCTTTTGTAAAATTAATTGACCAGATCCAATCGCTGTCGCCAAACTTATTACCGATATAAAAATCGCTATAACCGTCTGTGCGTTCCAGCAACCTTAAATTCATCACTTTTCCTGCCGTTTCAATCCGAAAGTCCTCGGGCGATTGGGCATGGCGCAGGAAATCCAAAACCTTGGTCAGCACTTCGGGTGCGGTCAGATCCGGTCTTCCAGGCGTGGGTTGTATATTTTGATTTATGGTTTTACTTTCTTTTTGGTGCGTTGTTTTGACGGAAGAACAGGCTGAAAGCAGCCCGACAGTTAATATAATCGCGATTCCGTATTTCATGGTTTCTTTCTTTAGAGATAAGCTTTTTTTTTAGATGAGCTTCAGTCAAAAAGGTCGTCTGAAATTTATTTATCCAACCCTTCCTGCACCATCTGCGCCGCCCGAACCACCGCCCGGGCTTTATTCTGCGTTTCCTGCCATTCGGAGGTTGGGTCGGAGTCGGCGACAATACCTGCGCCGCTTTGGACGTATAGCATGTTGTTTTTCACCACGGCGGTGCGGATGGCGATTGCCAAATCCATGTCGTTGTTGAAACCCCAGACACCGACGGCGCCGCCGTAGATTCCGCGTTTGCTCGGTTCGACTTCTTCGATAATTTCCATGGCGCGGACTTTGGGTGCGCCGGAGAGTGTGCCGGCGGGGAACGTGGCGGCGAGGATGTCCATGTTGGTAACGCCCTCTTTCAGACGGCCTTCAACATTGGAAACGATGTGCATCACATGGGAGTATTTTTCAATCACCATTTTGTCGGTTACTTTGACTTCGCCCGTTTTGCTGATGCAGCCGACGTCGTTGCGCCCTAAATCGATAAGCATGACGTGTTCGGCGATTTCTTTGGCGTCGCTTAATAAGTCCTGCTCGTTGGCAAGGTCTTCGGCGGGGGTTTTGCCGCGCAGGCGCGTGCCGGCGATGGGGCGGACGATGACGTCGTCGCGTTCGCGGCGGACGAGGATTTCGGGCGAGGAACCGACAATATGGAAATCGCCGAAATCGTAGTAAAAGAGGTAAGGCGAAGGGTTGAGCGTGCGCAAGGCGCGGTAGAGGGCGAGCGGGCTGTCGGTAAATTCCATGCTCATGCGCTGGCTGGGGACGACCTGCATACAGTCGCCTGCGAAGATGTAGTCTTTGATTTTGTTGACGCAGGCTTTGAACGGTTCTTCGCCGAACTCGCTGACGGCTTCGGTGTGTTTGCTGCCGAGCGAGAGCGGGATGGCGCAGCTTTGGCGCAACTGGGTGCGGATGTCTTCGAGGCGTTCGCGGGCGCGTTCGTAGCCGTCGGGCTGCGCCGGATCGGCGTAAACGATGAGGTGGATTTTGCCGCTCAAATTGTCGATAACCGCCAATTCTTGCGACAGCATCAGCAAGATGTCGGGCGTACCGAGCGGGTCGGCTTTGGCGGTGTTTTTCAGGCGGTGGGCGAAGTGTTCGAAATTGTAGATGGTTTCGTAACCGAAGTAGCCGACCAGTCCGCCGGTAAAGCGCGGCAGGCTTGGGATTTCTGGCGTTTTGAAACGGTTGTGGAAGGCTTCGATAAAGGGTAGCGGATTGCCGTCATGTTGCTCGACGATTTCACCGTTTTGATAAACATCGACATGTTTGCCGCTGACTTTGAGATAGTGGCTGCAAGGCAAGCCGATAAAGGAATAGCGGCCGAAACGTTCGCCGCCGACAACGGATTCGAGCAGGTAGGTATAGGGACGGTTGGCGAGTTTGAGATAGAGGGAAAGCGGCGTATCCAAGTCGGCAAGGAGTTCTTGCACGAGCGGGATGCGGTTGTAGCCTTGGGCGGCTTGGGCTTGGTATTCTTGTTTGCTGATCATTTCTATTCCGTTTGTCGGGTACTTTTCAGGCGACCTTGCGAACGTGTAAAAGTCTTTGAAAATCTTGGGACGACGCACTTGGCGGGCATAAAAAACAAGCCCGCGCCATCGTTGCAAAATTGCGGAAAAGTATAACATTTTATGCGGATTGTTGACAGTTTTGGTTTTTCAGACGACCCCTCCCTGCCGTATAATGCCGTTTTCTGTTTCCGCTTCCCAAACGACCATCATGACCGAATCCATCCGCCTCCCCGCCGCCTCACTCAAACCCGCCACCGTCGCCCTGCCCGGCTCCAAAAGTATCAGCAACCGTACCCTGCTGCTTGCCGCCTTGTCCGACAACACTTGCGAAATCCATTCCCTGCTCAAATCCGATGATACCGACCGTATGTTGGAAGCTCTCGATGAACTCGGCGTTGAAATCGAATATCTTGCCGAAGGTCGTCTGAAAGTACACGGCACAGGCGGACAATTTCCAAACCGCACTGCCGATTTGTTTTTAGGCAACGCGGGAACGGCGTTCCGTCCGCTGACTGCCGCGCTGGCGGTTTTAGGCGGCGATTATCATCTGCACGGCGTCGCGCGTATGCACGAACGCCCTATCGGCGATTTGGTCGATGCGCTGCGGATTGCCGGCGCCGATGTCGAATATCTCGGCAACGAACACTATCCGCCGCTTCATATCGGCGAACGCCAAGACCGCGGCGAGCGCGTGATTCCGATTAAAGGTAATGTGTCCAGCCAGTTTCTGACCGCCCTCTTGATAGCGTTGCCGCTGACCGGGCAGGCATTTGAAATCCGTATGGTCGGCGAGTTGATTTCCAAGCCCTATATCGACATCACTTTGAAACTGATGGCGCAATTCGGCGTACAGGTTGCCAATGAAGACTACCGCGTCTTCAAAATCCCCGCCGATGCCTGCTACCACGCGCCCGACCATTTATATGTCGAAGGCGATGCCTCCAGCGCGTCCTATTTCCTCGCAGCCGGTTTGATTGCTGCTACGCCTGTCCGCGTTACCGGTATCGGCGCAAACAGCATACAGGGCGATGTCGCCTTTGCCCGCGAGCTGGAAAAAATCGGTGCGGATGTGGTTTGGGGCGAAAACTTCGTCGAAGTCTCGCGTCCGAAAGAACGTGCCGTCCAAGCCTTTGATTTGGATGCGAACCATATTCCCGATGCCGCCATGACCCTCGCCATCGTCGCCCTTGCCACAGGACAAACCTGCACGCTGCGCAACATCGGTTCATGGCGCGTCAAGGAAACCGACCGCATCGCCGCGATGGCAAACGAGTTGCGCAAACTCGGCGCGGAAGTCGTCGAAGAAGCCGAAGCGATTCACATTACCCCGCCTGAAATACTGACGCCCGACGCTGTCATCGACACTTACGACGACCACCGCATGGCGATGTGTTTCTCGCTGGTTTCCCTGTTGGGCGTACCCGTCGTCATCAACGACCCGAAATGCACCCATAAAACCTTCCCGACTTATTTTGAAGTGTTCTCATCGCTGACCGACGCGGTTTAAAGCGGAAGAACGTTTACCCAAACAAAAAGGTCGTCTGCAAATGAGTCGAGCGGGTCGCGCTCAAACCTTTCAGACGACCTTTTTATATGGCTGCAAGGACAAAAGACATCCGTCCTTACCATCCCCTGTCCGAATATCCTGAATCTTGCGGAACAAAGTAACCGCCCTCTTCCGATGCAGGCGGATAAGAACCCGGATACACACCGTCGTCTGAAACAGGATGGCAGTTTTTACCTTTATCCTTTTCTTTGTCTTTCTTTTTATCTCTGTCGGGAATGACGGCATTAATAACTGCGCCCGTACCTTTGACGACAACCTTGCCCGCCGTCATGACGGTCGTTGCCGCCAAATCGACTGCCGCCCTGACGACGCAGCCGTTCAGCGCCAGGCAGACCAAAGGCAGAAGCAAGGTTTTCATCTTCATTTTCATGAATGCGAACATCCGCAATGACCGTCATGCCCGCCATCACAGCCCGCCGCGTGTTCGTGCCACGCGTCATCGTCGCCGTCAAACTCTTCCATTTCGTCAAACTCACCGTTTTCGACCAATTCGACCAACTCTTCCAAACTTTGCGCCCCTTCTACCCAAAAACACGGAATATCGGGTGGCGTATCGGGAGCCAGCAGGGCTGCATCGCCCTCGTGCCAAGCTATCCAATAGCCGTTGGCCGTTTGAACAAATTGCGCGCCGGGATGAATGGTTTCGCCTTCGGTGCCAACCAGCATACGCTCGGCAATTTCAGTCTGATAAGGCAGGATGTTCATAATCTTCTTTCTACGGTCGGTAAAATCCATATTGTAGTCGAAATTTCTACTCTCATTGCGTCCCGTCCATTCCGGCTTGAAGCTTTGTTTCGGGCGGCGCATAATCCCCGCTTATTTTCAATAAATTCACTGCAAAGGAAATCGGATGCAAAACTACCTGACCCCCAATTTTTCATTTGCCCCCATGATTCCCGAACGCGCACTCGGCAGCCGCGTCTGGGATATTGAAGGTCGTGAATATATCGACTTGTCGGGCGGTATCGCGGTCAACGCGTTGGGACACTGTCATCCCGATTTGGTTGCCGCGCTGGCGGAGCAGTCGCAAAAATTGTGGCACATTTCCAATATCTACACGACCAAGCCCGCGCAGGAATTGGCGCAAAAGCTGGTAGAGCATACCTTCGCCGACAAAGTATTCTTTTGCAATTCCGGCGCGGAAGCCAACGAAGCCGCGCTGAAACTGGCGCGCAAATACGGTCGCGATCATTTTGGCGGACACAAAACCGAAATCATCTCCTGCCTAAATAGCTTCCACGGCCGCACGCTGTTTACCGTCTCAGTCGGCGGTCAGCCCAAATACAGCAAAGACTATGCGCCGCTGCCGCAAGGCATTACCCATGTTCCGTTCAACGATATTGCCGCATTGGAAGCTGCCATCAACGAAAACACTTGCGCCGTAATCATCGAGCCGATTCAAGGCGAAAGCGGCATCCTGCCCGCGACGCAGGAATATCTGCAAGCCGCGCGCCGTTTGTGCGACGAACACGGCGCATTGCTGATTTTGGACGAAGTGCAAACCGGTATGGGGCATACGGGCAAACTGTTTGCCTACGAGCATTACGGTATTACGCCCGACATCATCAGTTCCGCCAAAGCATTGGGTGGCGGCTTCCCTATCGGCGCGATTCTGACCACTGACAAAATCGCGCCGACCTTCGGGCCGGGGACGCACGGTTCGACTTTCGGCGGCAATCCGATGGCGTGCGCCGTTGGTAGTCGTGCGTTCGACATTATCAACGCGCCGGAAACCTTAGCTCATGTTGAAAAACAAGGACAAAAATTTCAGACGACCCTGCGGGAATTGGGCGAGAAAACCGGCGTGTTTAAAGAAGTACGCGGTATGGGTCTGCTCATCGGCTGCGTACTGGCGGACGAATACAAAGGCCGAGCTTCGGAAATTACCGCCGCTGCATTGAAACACGGCCTGATGGTATTGGTTGCCGGAGCCGATGTCGTGCGCTTTGCTCCCAGTCTGCTGCTAAACGATGAAGATATGGCGGAAGGTCTGAAACGCTTGGAGGCCGCGTTAACGGAATGGATAGCCTGATTTAAGAAATTACGAACCAAGGCTTTCTTGGCTATTTCGAAAACTTTTATCAATCACCGTGGCTTATTCACGTTAAAGGTCGTCTGAAGACAAACAAAACAGGTTTTCAGACGACCTTTTTTGCACCTTTCCTTCATCATATAAAACAACATTTCCCTACATTGTCTGTCATTTGATGTTTGTTAAAAATTTTGCCGACTATTCGTGTTACGCTTCGCAAACAAATTGATTTTTCGAGGGAAAGGAGCAGGATATGCCGTCATTGAGAACGCAAATCGCCGGTTTTTCTTTTGACAACTGTCTGATGAACGCCGCTGGTGTGGCGTGTATGACCGTGGAAGAATTGGAAGAAGTCAGGCAATCCGCCGCAGGCAGCTTCGTCACCAAAACGGCGACGCTGGAAGCGCGGGCGGGCAATCCCGAGCCGCGTTACCGCGATGTACCGCTGGGCAGTATCAATTCCATGGGTTTGCCGAATCAAGGCATTGATTACTATCTGGATTATTTGCTGAGCCTTCAAGAATCGCAGCCCGAACGGACATTTTTCCTCTCGCTGGTCGGTATGTCGCCCGATGAAACACACACGCTGTTGAAAAAAGTGCAAAACAGCGGTTTTAAAGGCATTACCGAACTCAACCTTTCCTGCCCGAACGTCCCCGGCAAGCCGCAAATCGCCTACGACTTTGAAACGACCGAGCGGATTTTGGGCGAAGCCTTCGGCTACTTCGACAAGCCTTTGGGCATCAAACTGCCGCCATATTTCGACATCGTCCATTTCGACCAAGCGGCGGAAGTGTTCAACCGCCATCCGCTGAAATTCGTCAACTGCGTCAATTCCATCGGCAACGGTATGTATATCGAAGACGAATCCGTCGTGATCCGGCCTAAAAACGGCTTTGGCGGCATAGGCGGTGAATACATCAAACCGACCGCGCTTGCCAACGTCCACGCGTTCTACCAAAGATTGAATCCGTCCATCCAAATCATCGGCACAGGCGGCGTTTATACCGGTCGCGATGCGTTTGAACATATCTTGTGCGGCGCGAGCATGGTGCAAATCGGCACGGCGCTGCATCAGCAAGGTGTCGAAGTTTTCGAACGTGTTTCGCTTGGCTTGAAAGCCATCATGGCGAAAAAAGGCTATGAGAAGCTGGAAGATTTCAAAGGCAAACTGAAATATCTGGGGTAAGTCTGCTCAGATGAAGGGGAAAAGGTCCTTGGATTCGGATTTCAAGTGCAACA
>NZ_KV814892.1:0-1806 GCF_001814135.1 Neisseria sp. HMSC067H09
TTTATGAGTGTCCAAGATTTGGGGGGCAGTTCAAACCTTCCTTTCCGATTTCAGACGACCTTTTACCATGTATCCAAATGAAAAATGCCATGCCGCGATTTTGTTATTTTAATTCACTGTGATTTCCCACCGCGCTGGCTGAGGATAAGGCAACGCCGTATGGCTTAAAGCCTACCTGCCATATTCCCTGCCTTAATCTGCCAAACTGAAGAGGTCGTCTGAAAAACTCTGCTTCGGTTTTTTAGACGACCTCTTCAATTCAAGATGCCCTTGTTTCAAATTTCAAAACTGTCCGTTTGGTCAGCCTTGCGTATCATGCCTGCGGCGACGGTGTGGTTGGTGGCTTCGTCTATCAGGATGAACGCGCCGAGGGCATGGTTTTCTTCGTAGGGCGCGGCGGCGATCGGCTGCTGGGCTTTGAGGCTGATGCTGCCGATGTCGTTGAGTTTGAGCGTGTCGGCGGATTCGACGCGGCTGAGGGTGTTCACGTCCCAAACGTAGGAAATCGTGCTGATTTTGACGGGGGTGGTTTGGGTGGTGTGTTTCAGCAGGTATTTGCGGCGCAGGTTGAGCGGGATGTCGTCGAACCAGCACAGCGCGGCTTGGAACTGCTGTTCGGACGCGACGGGGCTGTCGGCGGCGGCGATGCTGTTGCCGCGCGAGATGTCGAGGTCGGTGTCGAGCGTGACGGTCAGCACTTCGCCTGCTTCGGCGGATTCGGTTTTGCCGTTTGGATTGTAGATTTCGGCGATTTTGGCGGTATGTCCGCCAGGCAGGATTTTGACTTCGTCGCCGGTTTTCAGACGACCTGCTTCCAATCTGCCTTGATAGCCGCGGAAGTCGTCGCTGCTGCTGCCGTCTTGCCGTGCGACGCGCTGCACGGGGAAATGGGCGGCTTGGTCGGCGGCGTTTTGGCGGTTGACGGGCAGGCTTTCGAGCAGGGGTAACAGCGGCAAACCTTGATACCACGGGGTTTGGCTGCTGGCGTTAACGATGTTGTCGCCTTTTAACGCGCTGATGGGAAGGAAGTGGATTTGGGCTTGGAGGCCGATTTGTTCCGCCAGCTTGCGATAGGCCGCGGTAATGGCCTGATATTTGGTTTCGTCGAAGTCGAGCAGGTCGAGTTTGTTGACGGCGACGATGATATTGGGACAGCCCAAGAGTTTCAGAATCGCGCTGTGGCGTTTGGTTTGCGGCAGGAGGACGGGTTCGCCGCCGGAAAAATCGACGCGCGTTGCGTCTATCAGGACAATGGCGGCGTCGGCGGTCGATGCGCCCGTTACCATATTGCGGGTGTATTGTTCGTGTCCGGGCGTGTCGGCGATGATGAATTTGCGCTTGGGCGTGGCGAAATAGCGGTAGGCGACATCGATGGTGATACCTTGTTCGCGCTCGGCGGCAAGGCCGTCGGTGAGGCTGGCGAAGTCGGGCGTTTCGCCGTTTTCGGCGGCGCGGTTGAGTTTGTCGAGCTGGTCGGTCAACAGGGTTTTGCTGTCGTAGAGCAGGCGGCCGATGAGGGTGGATTTGCCGTCGTCGACACTGCCGGCGGTGATGAAGCGCAAAAGCGGGGCGGTAGTTGCGGTCATGGTTCTTTCCTTAATTCTCGGATTGCACGTTACTTTAATGAGGTCGTCTGAAAATGGGAAAGAATGCTTGGTTTTAAAAAAAGATGATTTCGTTATATTCGTAAAAAAGCGGATTGGATTGAAAATACTGTAAGCCCCTATTCCGTACAGATAGGCATGAGCGCTGCCAAAATATTCCCTATCTGACAAAAAGGTCGTCTGAAAACTGAACTGCACCCCA
>NZ_KV814893.1:0-722 GCF_001814135.1 Neisseria sp. HMSC067H09
CTGACTTGTCCTTCCTCGTCGACTTCTATGGCCTATCGAACAATACCTGAACCGTCAAAGAATCCGTTACCTCCGAGACCACCGCGGCCGTCCCGCCTATCCCCTGCTGTCCATGTTCAAAGCCGTCCTGCCCGGAATGGCACAGCCTCTCCGATCCCGAACTCGAACACAGCCTCATCACCCGCATCGATTTCAACCTGTTTTGCCGTTTTGACGAACTGGGCATCCCCGATTACAGCACCTTATGCCGCTACCGCAACTGGCTGGCGCAAGACGACACCCTGTCCGAATTGCTGGAACTGATTAACCGCCAACTGACCGAAAAAAACCTAAAAATAGAGAAAGCATCTGCCGCCGTCATTGACGCCACCATTATTCAGACCGCCGGCAGCAAACAGCGTCAGGCCATAGAAGTTGATGAAGAAGGACAAGTCAGCGGCCAAACCGCACCGAGTAAAGACAGCGATGCCCGCTGGACAAAGAAAAACGGCCTCTACAAACTCGGTTACAAACAACATACCCGTACCGATGAGGAAGGCTATATCGAGAAACTGCATATCACCCCCGCCAATACCCACGAGTGCAACCATCTGTTGCCTTTGTTGGAGGGCATTGCCGAAGATACGACCGTCTATGCCGATAAAGGCTACGACAGTGCGGAAAACCGACAACATCTGAAAGAACATCGGTTGCTGGACGGCATTATGCGCAAAGCCCACCGC
>NZ_KV814894.1:0-70118 GCF_001814135.1 Neisseria sp. HMSC067H09
GCTGTTTGGGGAAAGGCTTTTTTGCAAAGGTCTCGGATTAACTTTAAACCGGTACAGCGTTGCCTCGCCTTGCCGTACTATCTGTACTGTCTGCGGTTTCGTCGTCTTGTCCTGATTTAAATTTAATCCACTATATGATGTATTGGATACGGGAGTCTGATTGATAAAACGAAAGGTCGTCTGAAACCTTAAAACAGGTTTCAGACGACCTTTCGTTTAATATACTTGGTTTAATTAACCCGGCTTGCCGTCCAAACGCGGGCGGATGAGCCAAGGGATGTATTTCCATGCGTAAAGCATTAAGGACAGGGCAAACAAGACTGCGGAAGTGCGGATGCTGTGGGTGTAACCGGTGCCGCTGACGAAGGTTGCAATGATGCGGATGACAGTGGCGGCTATCATCAGCCAAAAGGCGACGGGTACGGATTTGGGTGGCGGATAGATGGAGTTGCCGGTATGCCCGAGCGCGGTGCGCGCCATCATGCCCAATGTCAGGACGCCGATACCGCCGACGCCGATGAGATGTACGCCAAGATTAAGGAAAGAGCTGTGGAAGTAGGAAGCACCGATGGCAATCAATCCCAAACCTGTGAACAAATAGCCTGCGAACAAAATCCACAGCATCGGTTCTTTCAAAACGGCTTTATACCACCAGCGGTAAACCTGTACGGTAAAAATCACGCCCGCTGCAAAGGCAAAAGCAGATGAAAGCCAAGGCAGGGCATGGTGCGCCATCAGCATGGCAGTCAGCATGGGCAACCAGAGGGACGCGTGCGCGACCCACATCGGACTGGGGATTTGCGGAACGTTTAGGCGTTTGGAGGTAAAGAAGGAAATAATCCGCATACCGATAAGGCCGATAAAGCCTGAGACCATAATCAGACCGGACTGCAGCCCGCTGAGCAGTGCAGATGCGTTTCCGGCATGCAGTTGGAAGTGGAATGCGGCATGCGTGCAGCCTAGGACGACGATAGCGAATACGGCGACGTAATTGCGTTTGTTTTTGGAACGGATGACGGGCAATGCCATGCAAACTGCGCCGTACCAAAAAAACAGCGTGCCGAGTATGCCGCTGGCGGTTGCACCCCAGCCCGGAATGAAAACGGCAATCCTTGCTGCCAACCAAAATGCGGTCAATCCTGCCAAAACGCCGCCGCGCGTGGGCGGCTGCCCCGTCCAAGTGGCAACGGCGGTCAATAGGAAGGCAATGACGACGAGTCCGGCATAGCCCCAGATCATCTCATGGGCGTGCCAATAAAAATTGGACAACTCGGGCGTACCCGTATAGCCGAAGCCCCAAAGCAGGATGGAGAGTGCGCCGTATAGTGCCGCCAGTGAGTAAAACGGGCGGAATGCCATTGCCCAAACAGGGTGTTTGAAAAAGGCGGTCATGGTAGTTCCTTGGTTTGCTTTTTGAATGGTTTGTTTTAGGTTTGAATGGACAGGAGGGTCGTCTGAAAACGCTAAAATCGTGCTTTTGGACTTTTCAGACGACCTTTTTTATCAGATTCCTTCGGGTTCCGGCAAAAACGGCTCGACTGCGGGAAACAGTTCGCGTTCTTCAAAACGGGCATGGTCGCGCAGAGTAACGGCAAAGTCTTTGTTCCATGCTTCGTTAAGATATTCAGGATTTGCCATCATGCTGCGCAGTTTGGCGTGTTCGGCTTCGAAACGTTCGCGCATCGCAACGGGAATATTCTGCCAATGCGGGGCGAACATGGTTTCTTCTTCGACAAAATGCGGTTCCAATTCAAGGAAATGGGCTTCAAGCTCTGTTCGATGGCTTTCAGCGGGCGCGCGCAGGAGGCGGACGCAGAGTGAAAGGGCGTGATGGTGTTCGCGGGAAAGTTCGATAAGTGCTGGGTGGCGTTTTAACGGCTTCATAATATTTGATTATAATGATAATAAATTATCAAACTGCACTGGATTAATTCAAATGTTTCAGATATTATGAAACTTAATCATATATAAAGTCAAACACATAACGGCGACAGTTCTCCTTAGGACACACTGCCGCCGTTCCAAAAAATAATATATTCAAACAGAGAAAACCATGTATCTGACGCAACATACGGATTATGGTCTGCGGGTATTGATTTATGCGGCCATAAACGACGATTCGTTAGTCAATATCGGAACCATTGCCGAAGCCTATAACATCTCCAAAAGTCATTTGATGAAAGTCGTTACCGCGCTTGTCAAAGGCGGATTTCTGACCAGTATAAGAGGTAAAGGAGGCGGACTACGTCTTGCCGACACACCCGATAAAATCAATGTCGGCGCGGTCGTGCGCCATCTTGAACCCATGCAGATTGTCGAATGCATGGGAGAAAACAATGAATGTCTGATTACGCCATCCTGCCGTCTTGCCGGTATTTTGGGCGGAGCGATTAAGGCTTTCTTTGCACATTTGGACGGGTTTACTTTGCAGGATTTGCTTAACAAGCCGACTTATGATTTGTTGTATGAGCCGAGAATTGAAATTTTTGTAGAAAAAATGAGTAATAAGTCGGCATGATACGATTTTATGAAATTTAAGTTATCAATAGGTGTTTGCGTCTTAGGCGAAGATGGAGACATTTGATTTATTCTGATGATTGTAACATTTTGAACAGGTAAGGTTTTTATTTCAGGCAGCTTATCACCCAATCTAGGTAAAAAATTTTCTTTCCATTTCCATGGGTTTCCTATTTGTAGTGACTAAAATAAGCCTGAAAAAAATAAGCCGCAATCAGATATATTTGTATATCATTAAATTTGTTTCGTTATTGTGATTTTTTTGTTCGTAATCTGGTTAGATGATGAACTTTTTTCATTAAATACATTCTAATCCAATCAACTGAGGCATTAAGTCCTCTTTTTCTTTTGCCTGCTATGATAATGAATAGCAATATCAAAAAATCATGCGTATGATATTAAAATGAGGAAATATTTTTAAATGGATATTCACTAAAAAACAAATGTAAAAATGGGTTGCAAACACAAATTGTTGCTATTATCATGCGTTGATTATGAATAAAGAACGAATTTTAACTCCTTCTGTCGTCATCTCGGTGGTTTTGATCCACGCGGGTTTGGTCGCGTTGTTATGGCAGGCACACAAGCCGCCTGTGCCGGAAATGATGAATATTGAGTTTGTCGATTTGGCAGATTTGGGCGGCGATGGTGGTGGAGACGGTAGTCCTGAGGGCGAAGGTGCGCCGGCGGCTCCGGAAAAGATCCCTGAGCCTGAAAAGCCAAAACCGAAACCCAAGCCGGTTGAGCCTACAAAGCCTGTTATCAAGCCGGTGGTGACGAAAAAAGAGGATGCTGATATCCAGCAGCCTAAAGAGAAGCCGAAGCCGGTTGAAAAACCGAAACCTGAACCTAAGCCGGAACCCAAACCTGAGCCTAAACCGGAGCCACGCCCAGAGCCTAAGCCTGAACCTAAAACAGAATCTAAGCCTGCACCTCAAGCTTCGGAATACACCGGTACTAAAACCGGTCCGAATACTGCGGAAAACGGAAAAGGCAGTGGAGAAGGTAAGGCCCTTCACGGTGAGGGTAAAGGAAGTGGTGGCGGTACGAAAGGTACCGGCAGCGGACGCGGTGAGGGCAGTGGATCAGGCAGTGGCGGTGCCAAAGGTGAGCATGGATCAGGTACCGGTAGCGGCGGAGGTGCAGGAGGTGGAAGCGGTGGCCCTCCTGCTGTCGTAGATAAAGGTTTCCTGCCTACCCCGGCTTACCCACCCCTCTCTCTAGAAAATGGGGAGGAAGGAGTAGTTCATTTATCTATTCTTGTTCAGCCCGGTGGTAAGGTTGTAAAAGTTACCGTAACTAAAAGTAGCGGATTCCAACGTTTGGATAATGCAGCAAGGAAGGCAGCTACTGCCGCCGGCAGCAGATACCCTACAAACCGTTTGACAGAATACCGGGGTAAAATTAATTTCCAACTTCAGTAAATGAACGCGAATTACCTGTATTTTGACAAAAAAGAAATTTTTTAATTTTATTTTTAATCTGGAAAAATTATGGATTTGAAATTAGTGTTTGAGTCAGGCGATTTCGTCCTGATTAGTGTATTCGTACTGATGCTGGTGATGAGCATTGTTACTTGGTGCCTGATTATCCTGCGCACTATCAAACTGAAAAAAGCCAAAAGTGCCAATGCTGAAGTAAAAACGCAAATGCTAAATGCTTTTACGCTGTCGGAAGCGGTACAAAAAGTGAAAAGCATTGATTCACCGATGAGCCGTGTGGCGGACGAATCCCTGCGTGCCTACCAAAGCTATCGTCAAAGCAATGCGAAAACACTTACTACCGAACTGCCTTTGAACGAATACCTCGTCATTCAGATCCGAAACAGTATGGAGCAAGCCATGCGCCAGTTTGACTACGGTATGACTGCTTTGGCATCCATTGGTGCAACCGCTCCATTTATCGGCTTATTCGGTACGGTTTGGGGAATTTACCATGCTTTAATCAATATCGGTCAAAGCGGACAAATGAGTATTGCTGCCGTTGCCGGTCCGATTGGTGAGGCGTTGGTATCTACTGCTGCCGGTTTGTTTGTTGCCATTCCTGCTGTTTTGGCGTACAACTTCCTCAATCGCGGTAAGAAAACCCTCTCTCAAGATATGGACGCTTTCGCACACGATTTACACGTCCGCCTGTTGAATCAAAAGGACTAAATTATGGCATTCGGCTCAATGAATTCCGGCGATGACGCGCCGATGTCGGACATCAACGTTACGCCTTTGGTCGATGTTATGCTGGTGTTGTTGATCGTTTTCATGATCACCATGCCCGTATTGACCCACTCGATTCCTTTGGAATTGCCGACCGCTTCGGAAAAAGCGGCAAAGCAGAAGGAAAAGCAGCCTAAAGACCCGCTGCGACTGACGATAGATGCCAACGGCAGCTACTATGTCGGTGGTGATTCTGCGACTAAAGTCGATATTGATACGGTGATTTCACGTTTGAAAACCGAGAAGCAGGAAAATGCGGATACGATCGTAGCAATTGCGGCTGATAAAGCAGTCGAGTACGAATACGTCAATAAGGCGCTCGAAGCTGCGCGTGAAGCCGGTATCAGTAAAATCGGCTTTGTAACTGAAACTAAGGCGCAATAGGATTATCAGCAGATAAAAGGTCGTCTGAAAGGCTAAAGGCTTTTCAGACGACCTTTTTATAATGGGTTGCCACTCTTTGCTTTGCTATCTTCCTCAACAAGGTAAGCATCGGGCAGGTGGTAGGCTGGGGAAGTGATAAAGGTCGTCTGAATCACTACCAAGCGTTTTCAGACGACCTTTCGTGTTAAATACAACAGGAACAGTACGGATTTGCGTCCCGTCAATGCAGACCATACTACGACCGATTACAATGACTCGGAATTTTCCGGATTTCCGATATTCAAGTTGTCCATTTCTTCTTGATGCGTAGCAAACCATCCGCCGACGACTTGGTTGACTTCTTCTATGCCTTGCTTTTTAAGGCTGGAAAATAGTTGTACGCTGATGCGTTGACGGGTCATATAGGGCTTGAGAGATTTTTTGACTGCGCCTAAAGTTTTGATTTGCTCGTTTTTCGACAGCTTGTCGGCTTTCGACAACAAAATATGCACAGGGCGGCCGGTGATATGGAAAAAGTCCAGCATCCGCAAATCTAGCTCTTTCAATGGGTGGCGCGCATCCATAATCAACACCAAGCCGATGAGCTGGCGTCGTTGTTGGAGATAGTCGCCCAAGAGTTTGACCCAATGCGTACGGATGGCTTCGGGAACTTGCGCATAACCGTAACCCGGCAAATCGACCATGAAGCTGCCATTGCTCAATTCGAAGAAATTGATGTGTTGGGTTCGACCCGGCGTTTTGGAGACGTAAGCGAGCCGGACATGATTGGTCAGGGTATTAATCGCGCTGGATTTGCCTGCGTTGCTTCGTCCGACAAATGCGATTTCTGCGGGCGTGTCGGGCAGGTCTTTGAGATGGTTGACGGTGGTGAAGAATTTGGCGTTCTGAAAGAGGTTCATCCGTATTTCCTTGTTTCCTAGGATGGAGTGGCAGAATTTGCCGTGTCCATGTTGCGAAACATGGTAGTAATTTAATGTAAATCTAGTATAGAATAGCACGTTTATAGAATTATCGGTTTTTATCGGGTAAAATTTATCCGGCGTTTTGAGTATAAAAAAGGCATTGTCGCGGTATGCAATGCTGTAATCAGGAGCACTCCATGAAACGATTGACTTTAGCGGCCTTGGTTTTGGCTGCCGGCGCGGCTGTCGCTGCCCCGAAAGCGGATATTGCAAAAGGCAAAGAAGTGGCTACTACCATTTGTGCGGCATGTCATGCGGCGGACGGCAACAGCGGCATCGCCATGTATCCCAAGCTCGCCGCGCAACACAGTGCCTATATCTACCGTCAAACCTTGGATATTAAAGAAGGCAAACGTACAAACGGTTCCGCCGCTGTGATGAAACCTATGGTGATGAACCTGTCCGAGCAAGACATCCTGAATGTATCTGCATTCTATGCCAAACAACAGGCCAAATCCGGCGAGGCTAACCCGAAACAAAATGATCCTGTTTTGGGCGGCAAAATCTACCGAGGCGGTTTGGTGGATAAAAAAGTTCCTGCCTGTATGTCCTGCCACGGCCCCAGCGGCGCGGGCATTCCGGGCGGCGGTACCGAAATCGGCGCATATCCGCGCTTAGGCGGCCAACATATGTCTTATGTGGTCGATCAAATGAAGGCTTATAAATCCGGACAACGCAAAAACGCGATTATGGAAGATATTGCCAAACGCCTGACCGAAGAAGAGTTGAATGCGGTTTCCAACTTCATCCAAGGTCTGCATTGATTCCTATCAATCCGTCTGTTTGCGGATGATGTGAATATCAAGGTCGTCTGAAAACGCTTGCCCTCGGGCGGTTGTTTTCAGACGACCTTGTGCGATGGTATGCCGCCGCTTTTGAGGCAATAAGTATTTTCAAATGGCAGCCTTTGGCTTTTTGCCCCATCATGTCTATTTTTCGTGCCGTTCGATAATCGGGTCTCTTCCGAATCCCGACCTTCCCCGTATTCTTTATCAAATCAAACCGCTATGAGCAAATCCCCTTCATCCGTCCCCCTTATCCACAAACCTTGGTTCGCTTTTTTAAGCTCCATGCGTTTTGCCGTTGCCTTGCTCAGCCTTTTGGGCGTCGCTTCGGTTATCGGGACGGTGTTGCAGCAAAACCAGCCGCAGGTCAATTATGTCGTGAAATTCGGCCCGTTTTGGTCACAGATTTTCAACTTTTTAGGCTTGTACGATGTTTATGCGTCCGCTTGGTTTGTGGTCATCATGATGTTTTTGGTGATATCGACCAGCTTGTGTCTGATTCGCAATGTTCCGCCTTTCCTTCGTGAAATCAAATCATTCCGTGAAAACGCCAAAGAAAAATCATTGGCAGCGATGCGCCATTCGACCGTTTTGGAAGGCAAGATGTCGTCTGAAATCGCCCAGCGTTATCTCGAAGTACAAGGTTTCAGCTGCAAAACCGTAACGCGCGAAGACGGATCGGTTTTGGTTGCCGCCAAAAAAGGGGCGATGAACAAGTGGGGCTATATTTTTGCCCATACCGCGCTGATTGTGATTTGCTTGGGCGGCTTGATAGACAGCAACCTTCTGCTGAAAATCGGTATGCTGACCGGACGCGTCGTACCGGACAATCATTCCGTCTATGCCAAAGACTTCAAACCGGAAAGCATTTTGGGTACGTCGAACCTGTCGTTCCGCGGCAATGTGAACATTACCGAAGGGCAAAGCGCGGACGTGGTCTTCCTCAATGCCGACAACGGGATGCTGGTTCAGGATTTGCCGTTTGACGTGAAGCTGAAGAAATTCCACATCGACTTTTACAATACCGGGATGCCGCGTGATTTTGCCAGCGATTTGGAAATTACCGACAAGGAAAGCGGCAAAAAATCCGAACACACCATCCGCGTCAACCATCCGCTGACACTGCACGGTATCACCATCTATCAAGCGAGCTTTGCCGACGGCGGCTCCGATTTGAAATTTAAAGCCTGGAATTTGGGCAACTCAAGCCGCGAACCGGTAACGCTCAGGGCGACGTCTATGCGCGATTTCCCGCTCGACATCGGCAATACGTCCTACAAACTGGAGTTTGACCAATTCACGTCTATGAACGTAGAAGACATGGGCAAGTCGTCTGAAAAAGAGCAAACCCTACAATCTGCGATTAACGACGTACGCGCCGTGTCCCAAGAGAACAAAAAATATACCAACATCGGCCCGTCCGTTGTTTACCGAATCCGCGACAAAGCGGGTCAGGCTGTGGAATATAAAAACTACATGCTGCCTGTTAAACAAGAACAGGATTATTTCTTCATTACCGGCACGCGCACAGGTCTGGAACAACAATACCGTTGGTTGCGCATTCCTGCCGATAGAACGTCCAAACCCGATACCTTCATGGCAATGCGCGAACTCTTGAAAGACGAAACCGCACGCAAAACCGTCATCCAAAACGCCACCTTGAACGCGCCCGAAAACATCCGCGAGCAATTTACCCTTGCCGCCGAAAACACCTTGGGCATTTTTGCGAAAGGCGGCTATTTGGCGTTGGACGAATTTATCACTAAAAACATCCCCAAAGAGCAGCAGGAAAAAATGCAGGGATATTTTTACGAAATGCTGTTTGGTGTCATGAATGCCGTATTGGAAGAAACCATCCAAAAATACAAGCTGACCGAGTGGCCTCAAGACGAAGCGCGCAACCGCTTCCTGCTGCACAGTATGGACGCCTATACCGGCCTGACCGAATATCCCGCACCCATGCTCCTGCAACTGGACGGCTTTGAAGAAGTCCGCTCTTCCGGCTTGCAAATGACCCGTTCGCCCGGTGCATTTTTAGTCTATTTAGGCTCTGTTTTGCTGGTTCTCGGCACGATATTTATGTTCTACATCCGCGAGAAACGTGCGTGGGTTTTGTTTTCAGACGACCGCATCCGCTTTGCCATGTCTTCCAGCCGCAACGAGCGCGACCTGCAAAAAGAGTTTCCGCAACATACACAAAGCCTGCAACGACTGGCGAAAGATTTGAACCATGACGCATAACCATAACCCCCTACCCGAACACGAGCTGCTGACGCACAAATCGTTCCTCAAGTCCCTGAATACGGTCGACTGCATATTCGCCCTCCTGACCGCAGCCGGCGCATTCTTCGCCCAAACCCGCATCCAGCACACCATGGACATCTACGAAATGGTGATTTTGTGGGCAAGCGCGGGCATTACCGTCTTTTTAGGCTGGTTTTTCAAACCCATGCGCTGGTTTGTACCTTTGTGTGCCGTCCTCGCATACGGCGCCGTCATGCTCTACGATGGCGAAATCAAACACGCCGACGACTTCCTGCTCAAATACTTCCTCAGCAGCCAGTCCGCGATTATGTGGCAATGCGCCTTCGTCTTCTTCGCACTCTTCGCCTACATCACCGGCGCCGTACTGGCACAACGCAAAAACGTCGCCACCAACACCCTGCTCGGTATGGGTTCCGTATTCGCCTGGGTGTCTGCCGTCGCAGGCTTTACCGGACTTCTAGTGCGCTGGCACGAAAGCTACCTCCTGCGCCCTGACGCAGGACACATCCCCGTTTCCAACCTCTACGAAGTCTTCATCCTCTTCCTCGTCATCACCGCCCTGATGTACCTCTACTACGAAGCCCGTTTCGCCGTACAAAAACTCGGCGGTTTTGTCTTCAGCTTCATGGCGATCGTTGTCGGCTTCGTCCTTTGGTACAGCTTTTCCCGCGAAGCACACACCATCCAACCCCTGATTCCCGCCCTGCAATCATGGTGGATGAAAATCCACGTCCCCGCCAACTTCATCGGCTACGGCGCATTCTGTATCGCCGCCATGCTCGGCATCGCCGAACTTTGGGCGTTGAGAAACGAAAACGCCGGCAAAAAATCATGGCTGCCGCATTCGCAAGTCATCGAAGAAGTCATGTATAAAGCCATCGCCGTCGGCTTTCTGTTCTTCACCATCGCCACCATCCTCGGCGCACTGTGGGCTGCCGACGCATGGGGACGCTACTGGAGCTGGGACCCGAAAGAAACTTGGGCATTCATCGTCTGGCTCAACTACGCCGTCTGGCTGCACCTGCGCCTCGTCGCAGGCTGGCGCGGCAAAATCCTCGCATGGTGGGCAGTCATCGGATTGTTCGTTACCGCCTTCGCCTTCATCGGCGTCAACATGTTCCTGAGTGGCCTGCACTCTTACGGCACCTTGTAAGCGTCAAAGCACAATAAAGAAAGGTCGTCTGAAAAGCTTATATGGTTTTCAGACGACCTTTTTTGAAAATACAGGGCATGCTTGTCCCCCTTTTGCTTTGATAGCTTCGGTTTATAGTGGATTAACTTTAAACCAGTACGGCGTTGCCTCGCCTTGCCGTACTATCTGTACTGTCTGCGGTTTTGTCGCCTTGTCCTGATTTAAATTTAATCCACTATAAAACAGAGATCGCACCCGTAAGAAAAAAGGGAGTATGCCAGCTCCCTTAAACAGAGGTCGTCTAAAAATAGTTTTATATTTTCAGACGACCTTTTCTTTGCATAAAGCACTAAAGGCTTAGTAGCGGTAAGCTGCCAGTTTGCGCCGTATTTCAGGAATGGCGGCTTTCGCGGCACGTTCTCCCTCGGCAATGGCACGTTGTTTTTGGCTGAAGCCGCCGACCGCGCCTAAGTCCAAGACTTGGGGATGGATGACGACATTTGCTTGGCTTAATTCATGTTGCAGGGCAGATTGCGACATGACGTTGATGGATTGGTCGAGGTAGGAGAAAAAGCCTTGTTTGAGGTTTTTAGACGGCCTGTCGGAAATATCAACGGCGATGATGAAGTTTGCTCCCTGTTTTTTTGCCGCGCTGACGGGTACGGGCTGGGTCAGTCCGCCGTCAACGTATCGACGGCCGCCGATCAGGACGGGTTGGAACACGTTGGGGATGGCGGCGGATGCGCGGACTGCCTGTCCGGCATTGCCGCGGTTGAAGGCGACGGCTTTGGAAGATTCGAAGTCGGTGGCGACGGCGGCGAATTTAATCGGGAAGTCTTGAATCGGGCGATTGCCGACTTTGCGGTTGATGTAGTCTTGCAGTTTTTGTCCTTTGATAAAGCCGCTGGTGGATAGGGTCAGATCGACCAAATCGGTTGAGCCGAGAATTTCGGCTTCCAATTCCAAACGGTCGGGACTTGCGCCGGAGGCATACAGGCTGCCGACGATGGCGCCTGCCGACGTACCGGTAACGATTTTGACGGGGATGCCGTTTTGTTTGAGGGCTTTGATGATGCCGATATGGGCAAACCCTTTGGATGCGCCGCCGCCGAGTGCTAAAGCAACGACTGCCTGCGGTTTGGGGGGAGGGGTGATTTGGGTGTTGTGCCGCGGCGGGTTGACGGGGGAAGTGTTGCTTGGACACGCACTGAGGATCAGAACGGAAGAGACGGTCAGCGCGGTACGGAAAACGGAGGAAAAGGAGGATTTCATTTTCAGACGACCTCTGTGTAAGAAGGATGTTTTGCCAGGGTGATAATGGAACACGGTAAATTTTATCTTATCGGTTACGTTAAGATATTATCGTTTGGCATTATCGCACAGCAAGAGGTCGTCTGAAAACGGTTTGTCATTGTTTTTCAGGCTTTTTTACTGCCGTATAGTCTGCCGGTGCGGGAGGGGCGGTTTCCGGCATGATGATGACGGTACTTGAACGGTCGTCCGTCAGCATTTGTGCGGCTTGTTGTACTTCTTCGGCGGTTATGGCCTGTATGCGGCGGCGGATTGCGGCTTCATCGGAATATTTGAACCCGCGCGCTTCCAAACGACCCATCAGCGAAGCTTGTGAAACCATAGAGTCGCGCGCGTAGATTTCCCCCGCCAATGCCTGTGCTTTGATGCGGTCGAGTTCTTCTTTGCTGATGCCGTTGTCGGCGATGTCTTTGATTTCGGACTTCATCTGCGTAAGCAGGGTTTCTGCGGATACGTTTTCAGCAGGCATTCCAAATACACCGAAAAGCGGCATTTCGCGGCTGAGCAGGTCGTAATGGGCATTTGCGCTTAATGCGGTCTGTTTACCGCGTACGAGGTTTTTGTCCAAACGGCTGGAGGTGTTGCCCGCCAAAACGTCGGTCAGGACATCCAAGGCGTAAGGCAGCTTGTCGTTAAGGCGGGAGAGGGCGGGAACGCGCCAGCTGGTGGCAACCAACGGTTGACGGGTTACGGGAGAGGAAGCTTGGGCAAAGGAAGGGGCGCGTTTGACCGGTTCGGCTTTCAGGTTGTTCCGTTCAGGCAAAGATTTACGCGGTATTTTGCCGAACAATCCTGCCGCCGTGCGCAGGGTCTGTTTGGCATCGACATCGCCGACGATGACCAAAACGGCATTATTGGGTGCGTAAAATTGTTTGTACCAAGCACGCAAATCGTCGGCACGCAAGGTGTGCAGGTCTTCCATATAGCCGATAACGGAGGCTTTCATGGAGGGTAGGGTGAAGCTGTTCAGGTAGATTTGCTCCCACATCTTCCCGCCGGCATCGTCTTCTGTACGCTGGCGGCGTTCTTCTCGGATAACGTTCATTTCGTTAGCGAACTCTTTATCGCTGAAATTGAGGTTGTGCATCCGGTCGGCTTCAAGTTTGAGGACTTCGGGCAAGTTGGCAGAGGCGATATTGGCGTAATATACCGTTTCGCTGCGGTTGGTATAGGCATTGTCATCGCCGCCCAAACGGGCGATGCGGCTGCTGTATTCGCCTGATGGTACGGAAGGCGTACCTTTGAACATCATGTGTTCTAAGGCGTGGCTTAATCCGCTTTTGCCCGGTTTCTCATCCACGCTGCCGACTTTGTACCAAATTTGAGAAACGGCGACAGGTGCGCGGCGATCTTCTTTGACGATGATTTTCAGACCGTTGGGCAGGGTTTGGGACAAGGTTTGTGCGAAGGTGGCGCAAGAGAGGAGGCAGGCAGATAGAAAAACGTAACGGCTCAGCATAATGGCTCCTAATAAATAAATGGCAATGGACAGACTGTAACAATAAATTTGCCCTCAGGCTATAAAAAAGGTCGTCTGAAAACCCCGATTCAAGGTTTTCAGACGACCTTTCCACATCCTAAAGTCAGGACAATGAGACTTACACAATGCCTTGCGCCAGCATCGCATCGGCGACTTTGACGAAACCGGCGATGTTCGCACCGTTGACGTAGTTGGTTTTACCGTTTTCAGTGCCGTATTTCAGGCAGGATTCGTGGATGCTTTGCATGATGTCGAATAGGCGTTGGTCGACTTCTTCGCGGCTCCAAGCCAGACGGACGGCGTTTTGGCTCATTTCCAAGCCTGAAGTTGCCACGCCGCCGGCGTTGGAGGCTTTGCCCGGCGCATACAGGATGCCCGCTTTGACGAACTGCTCGACCGCGCCCAAAGTAGAAGGCATGTTCGCACCTTCGGCAACGACGTAGCAGCCGTTTGCCAGCAAGGTTTTGGCGGCTTCTTCGTCCAATTCGTTTTGGGTCGCGCAGGGCAGGGCGACTTCGGCGGCAACGCCCCACGGTTTTTGGTTTTCAAAGTATTTCAAACCTTGTTCTTTGGCATAGGTGGAAACACGTTCGCGACGGACTTCTTTCAGCTCGATAAGCGCGGCGAGTTGGTCTTCGGTCATGCCGCTATCGGGGAAGAGGACGAAGCCGTTGGAGTCGGAAACGGTCAGCACTTTCGCACCCAGTTGGATGGCTTTTTCGGCGGCGTATTGTGCGACGTTGCCGGAGCCGGAAATCAGCACGCGTTTGCCTTCAATCGAATCGCCGCGCGTTTGCAGCATGGATTGGGCGAAGTACACGGTGCCGTAGCCGGTCGCTTCGGGACGGATAAGGCTGCCGCCCCATTCGAGGCCTTTGCCGGTCAGGACGGAGGCAAATTCGTTGCGGATTTTTTTGTATTGACCGAAGAGGAAGCCGATTTCGCGGCCGCCTACGCCGATGTCGCCCGCAGGTACGTCGGTGTTCGGGCCGATGTGGCGGTAGAGTTCGTTCATAAAGGCTTGGCAGAAACGCATCACTTCGGCGTCGGATTTGCCTTTGGGGTCGAAGTCGGAACCGCCTTTACCGCCGCCCATAGGCAGGGTGGTCAAGGCGTTTTTGAACACTTGTTCAAAGGCGAGGAATTTCAATACGCCCAAATCGACGGTCGGGTGGAAACGCAAGCCGCCTTTGTAAGGGCCGATGGCGGAGCTCATTTGAATACGGTAGCCGCGGTTGACTTGGACTTGTCCTTTGTCGTCCACCCAAGTGACGCGGAACATAATGACGCGCTCAGGTTCGACGATGCGTTCAAGCAGGTTTTGTTGGGTGTATTTCGGGTTTTTTGCCAAAAACGGGCCCAAGCTCATGAATACTTCTTCAACCGCTTGGTGAAACGGCTCTTGATTGGGGTTACGTTGTTTGAGGTTGGCAAACAAGGCGTTCAAATCGGTCATTTTATGCTCCCTGTGGATTAGATTGGAAAGGATGATGAATTTGTGGAAAGCAATATAAACCTAATTTTTTTGCCTGCCAAGCGGTTTTGATGAAAATTGTTGACATTATTTTTTTGAGAATTTTATTATTTGGTATATATAGCCAATAAAATATAAAAATATTTTTGAAAATTCCATAATTTTAAAATAAATTGGTTATATATTCTAAGTAATTAAACTAGAAATTTGAAACGAGAGAGTGTAAAAAATTCGATTCAGCGCAAAATTTCATGTGAAAACGGTCAATATTGTCAACAATTTTACGAAAATTACCCTTGGAAAACAGGGTAAGAAGGAAAATAACATATTGAAAGATGAACCTTGTTATTAAATAGATGTCTAGGTAAAGGATGTAGTCAGCTTTCTAAAGCTACCCCTTATAATTCAGTATGATATATTTCGCTCTGATATAATGTGCGGGCAAGGCGTACGGAAGCCGGCGTCTTGTCTTTTTTCAACTTTAGATACTAAGGAACTTATATGTGCGGTATCGTCGGCGCTATCCGCGCCAATCACAATGTAGTCGATTTTCTGACCGACGGTCTCAAACGCCTTGAATATCGGGGCTACGACTCGTCGGGTATCGCCGTGAATATGGATGGCAAAATCAAACGCGTGCGCCGTGTCGGCCGCGTGCAGCTGATGGAGGACGCCGCGCGCGAAAAAGGCGTGTTCGGCCATATCGGCATCGGCCATACCCGCTGGGCGACCCACGGCGGCGTGACCGAACCCAACGCCCACCCCCACATCTCCGGCGGCATGATTGCCGTCGTCCACAACGGCATCATCGAAAACTTCGAAGCCGAACGCGAACGCCTCAAAGCCTTGGGTTACACCTTCGAATCGCAAACCGACACCGAAGTCATCGCTCACAGTGTCAATCACGAATACACCCAAAACGGCGGCAAACTGTTTGAAGCCGTCCGCGCTGCCACCGCCCGTTTCCACGGCGCGTACGCCATCGCCGTGATGGCGCAGGACAAACCTGAAGAAATGGTGGTCGCACGCATGGGCTGCCCGCTCTTGGTGGCATTGGGCGACCAAGAAACCTTCATCGCCTCCGACGTGTCCGCCGTCATCGCCTTTACCCGCCGCATCGCCTATTTGGAAGACGGCGACATCGCCGTATTGAGTGCGAACGGTATCGACAAATTGATCGACAAGACTGGTGCCGAAACCCAACGCACCGTCAAAGTATCCGAACTGTCGCTCGCTTCACTGGAATTGGGCCCATACAGCCACTTCATGCAGAAAGAAATCCACGAGCAGCCGCGCGCCATCGCCGATACCGCCGAAGTCTTCCTTGACGGCGGCTTCGAACCCGAAAACTTCGGCGCGAACGCACGCGAAGTGTTCGATGACATCCACAGCATCAAAATCCTCGCCTGCGGCACGTCCTACTACGCCGCGCTGACCGCCAAATACTGGCTCGAATCCATCGCCAAAATCCCGACCGATGTCGAAATCGCCAGCGAATACCGCTACCGCGACGTGATTGCCGATCCGAAACAACTGATCATCACCATCTCCCAATCCGGCGAAACCTTGGACACGATGGAAGCCCTGAAATACGCGAAATCCTTAGGGCACAAACACAGCCTGTCTATCTGCAACGTCATGGAATCTGCCCTGCCGCGCGAAAGCGAATTGGTGCTGTACACCCGCGCCGGTGCAGAAATCGGTGTCGCCTCCACCAAAGCGTTCACCACGCAACTGGTTGTATTGTTTGGCTTGGCGGTGACGCTGGGCAAACAGCGCGGTTTGGTTTCCGCCGAAAAAGCGAGCGAATACGTCGAAGAACTGCGCCAACTGCCCGGCAGCATCCAACACGTTCTCAACCTTGAGCCGCAAATTGCCGCATGGGCGCAAAAATTCGCCAAGAAAAACAGCGCACTGTTTTTAGGCCGCGGCATCCACTTCCCGATTGCCCTCGAAGGCGCGTTGAAGCTGAAAGAAATCACCTACATCCACGCCGAAGCCTATCCCGCAGGCGAATTGAAACACGGCCCGTTGGCATTGGTGGACGAAAACATGCCCGTCGTCGTCATCGCGCCGAACGACGGCTTGTTGGACAAAGTCAAAGCCAATATGCAGGAAGTCGGCGCACGCGGCGGCGAACTCTTCGTCTTCGCCGATTTGGACAGCAATTTCAACGCCACCGACGGCGTGCACGTCATCCGCGCCCCGCGCCACGTCGGCGTACTCTCGCCAATCGTGCACACCATCCCCGTGCAGCTCTTGTCCTACCACGCCGCCCTCGCACGCGGCACGGACGTAGACAAACCGCGCAACCTGGCGAAATCGGTTACGGTTGAATAAAGCCCGATTTGAACGGTAAAAGGTCGTCTGAAAACTGGATTCTCAAGTTTTCAGACGACCTTTTTTAAATCGACGCGCGCTTTGGATAAACCGAACCCGTAGCGTGGGCTTTGCCCGCGAAGTCTGTTATCCGTCAGTCTGAATCGGACAGTTGACCTTGCATCTGTTTCGCGGGTAGAACCCGCGCTACGGTTTGCTTTGACGGTATCTTAATTCATTTCCTACGCTGATTAAGAGGGCAGATTTGAGATTGAAAGAAGGTCGTCTGAAAAAACGGATTCCCAAATTTTTCAGACGACCTTATATATCGTCCCCAAAAAGGGATGCTTAACAATACTTCTCTATCTGCGTATCACGCCCAAGTCGGCGGTTTACGGTTTACGGTATCGGATTGCGTGGGATAACCATTCTTCAATCTCTATCCACATGGCTCCTCCCATTTACAATAAACCAGGCTGACCCAATGCGGGGTCGGTCGCGCGGGCGGCTTGTGCGTCTTCAATGGTCAGCCCCAAGGCTTTCGCCACACCTTCGCCGTAGGCGGGGTCGCAACGGTGGCAGTTGCGGATGTGGCGGTATTTGATGAAGTCGGGCGCGTCGCCCATGGCTGCGGCGGTGTTGTCGAACAAAGCCTGTTTCTGCGCGTCGTTCATCAGGTTGAACAAGGCGCGCGGTTGGCTGAAATAGTCGTCATCGTCTTGGCGGTAGTCCCAGTGCGCCGCGTCGCCGTTGATTTTCAGAGGCGGTTCGGCGAAGTCGGGCTGTTGCTGCCATTGGCCGAAGCTGTTGGGTTCGTAGTGCGGCAGGCTGCCGTAGTTGCCGTCGGTGCGGCCTTGTCCGTCGCGCTGGTTGCTGTGGACGGGGCAACGCGGGCGGTTGACGGGGATTTGGCGGAAATTCACCCCCAGACGGTAGCGTTGCGCGTCGGCGTAATTGAACAAACGGGCTTGCAGCATTTTGTCGGGGCTGGCGCCGATACCGGGCACAAGGTTGCTCGGTGCGAAGGCGGATTGTTCCACATCGGCGAAGAAGTTTTCGGGATTGCGGTTCAACTCGAATTCGCCCACTTCAATCAGCGGATAGTCTTTTTTCGGCCAAACTTTGGTCAGGTCGAAAGGATGATACGGCACTTTTTCCGCATCGGCTTCAGGCATGACTTGGATGTACATCGTCCATTTCGGAAACTCGCCGCGCTCGATGGCTTCGTACAGGTCGCGCTGGTGGCTTTCGCGGTCGTCGGCGATGATTTTTGCGGCTTCTTCGTTGGTCAGGTTTTTAATGCCTTGCTGGCTGCGGAAATGGAATTTCACCCAGAAACGTTCGCCCGCTTCGTTCCAAAAACTGTAAGTATGCGAACCGAAGCCGTGCATATGGCGGTAGCTGGCGGGAATGCCGCGGTCGCTCATGACGATGGTGACTTGGTGCAGGGCTTCGGGCAGCAGCGTCCAGAAGTCCCAGTTGTTCGTGGCGGAGCGCATATTGGTGCGCGGGTCGCGTTTGACCGCCTTGTTCAGGTCGGGGAATTTACGCGGGTCGCGCAGGAAGAACACAGGCGTGTTGTTGCCGACCATATCCCAGTTGCCTTCTTCGGTATAAAACTTCAACGCAAAGCCGCGGATGTCGCGTTCTGCATCGGCTGCGCCGCGCTCGCCCGCCACGGTGGTGAAACGGGCGAACATCTCGGTTTTTTTGCCGACTTCGCTGAAGATTTTGGCGCGGGTGTATTTCGTGATGTCGTGCGTTACGGTAAACGTACCGAACGCGCCCGAACCTTTGGCGTGCATACGGCGTTCGGGGATGACTTCGCGCACGAAGTCGGCGAGTTTTTCATTCAGCCACAAATCCTGCGCCAGCAACGGGCCGCGCGGACCGGCGGTCAGGCTGTTTTGATTGTCGGCAACGGGCGCGCCGTTGTTCATGGTCAGGTGGGTTACGGGACATTTAGAGACAGTCATAATAATTTCCTTTGTGAAATGGTCAGTGGTTTATAAAACGATTTGCCGAAAAGCATATTCGTAGCCGGTTTCTTGGCATTCATAAATTTCTTGTATCGACATTTATTTTTCCTTTTGTTTAAGCTATGAATAGGACTATACAGAAAGGTTTTGACTATTGGAACTATGACTTCAATTTAATATTGTTATTATTAATTGAGATTTGATTTTTGTTAGATTTTTATTATTGATTAATGCATGAAATAGAAAAAGGTCGTCTGAAACTGTTTTCAGACGACCTTTTGTATCTCCGTTCGCATTAAAGCTTGCGCATCATCATCATGAAATATGCGCCGCCTATGAGCGTGGCCATCATTCCGGCGGGGACTTCGTAAGGGAACATTACCTGCCTGCCCAGCCAGTCGGCCGTCATCATAACCGATGCGCCGATGAGTGCGGCGGCGGCAAGTTGCTGTTTGGGCAGGCGTGCGCCGAGCATACGGGCCAGATGCGGCGCAAGCAGTCCGACGAAGCTCAAGGGGCCGATAAGCAGGGTGGATAAGGCGGTTAACGCTGCGCTTGAGACGATCAGCACCAACCGTGCGAGGGGGACGTTGATGCCGACAGAGCGGGCGATTGTCGCGTTCAGGCTGAGCAGTCCGAGCCAGCGTTGCAGCGGGAGGATGAGGAGGAGCGAGGCGACGGCGAGGAGGCCGACAGTAAGGGCGGATTCGGGCGTTGCCTGATAGGTCGAACCTGACATCCACAATAAAAGCAGTTGTACGCGGAAATCGCCGCTTGCCGTCCAAATGCGGATGGCGGCATCGGCGAGTGCGGCCAGCGCCATGCCGGTAAGCAGGATTTTTTCGGGGGTAAATCCGTTTTTGCGGTTGAACAGCATCAACAGCCCCAAGGATACGAGAGCGGAAACGATGCCTGTCAACCAAAACCAGCCGCTGCCCGAGGTAATGCCGAACAGCATCACTACCGCCATCGCGCCGAATGCCGTTCCGGAGCTGATGCCCAAGAGTTCGGGTCCCGCCATCGGGTTTTGCGTCAGCCTTTGCAGTATGACGCCGGTCAACGCGAGCATGGTGCCGGTGGCGGCGGCGAGCAGCACGCGCGGGTAGCGGAATACGAAATATTCCGGGTCTATGGTCAGGCGCAGGGTTTCGTCATAGCGTCCGACCGTAAACGCCAATACCGATACGGCGACGGCGATAAGCGGCAGAAAGCGCAAGAGGCGCGGGACGTGCGGTGCGGCGGTTGAAATATCGGAGGTCGTCTGAAACGAAGGCCGCGGAGGTGCTTTCGCCGTCAGCCACAACAAAAGCGGCGCGCCGACGAGGGCAGTTACAGCGCCGGCGGGCAGATCGGTGCCGCGGTAGTGTTTCAGCAGCATCAGGCCGTTGTCCGTCAGCATCAAAAGCAGTGCGCCGACGATGAAGGAACAAATCAGGCGCATGGACAGCGTGCGTACGCCCATTTGCCGCACCAGCGTCGCCGCCGCCAATCCGACAAAGCCCATCATGCCGACAAAGCCGACCACGCCCGCACTCAAAAATGCAGCAACCGCCAAAGACAGCAGGCGGATTTTCTTCACCGGTATACCTGCCGATTCCGCCTGCGTGTCGCCCAGGCTCATGATGTTTAACGGTTTGATTAAAAAGGCGGTAAGTATGGCGGCAACGGCAATCCGCCACAAGAGCCCCAACGTATCGCGCCAACTGTCCTGCACCAGGGAGCCGCTGCCCCACTGCATCACGCCGCGCGTCTCTTCGCTGAAAAACAGCATCACGATACCGGTGAGGGAACCCAGATACAGGCTGACCACCAAACCCGCCAGCACGACGCTGAGCGGTTGCAGGGCGCGCCGTGCCGACAGCCGCAATACCGCGCCCAAAGCCGCCGCTGCGCCGGCAAACGCCACGGCGGACGTGCCGTATGCAAGGAAGGAAGGGGCGAACACGGTCGCCGCCACCAAAGCCGCCTGCGCGCCGCTACTAACTGCCAGCGTACTGTCGGATGCGAGCGGATTGCGCATCAACTGCTGCATCAGCATGGTCGCCATCGCCGTACTGCCGCCCGCGAGCAGCGCCATCGCCATGCGGGGCAGGGTGTTGTTCTGCACCATCAGTGCGTCCAAAGGCAGGCTGTCGGGACGGTCAAACAGCCGCAGCCACGGCAGCGTCCATTCCAGCTTCAATATCCAAAACGCCGTCAGCGCGCACGATATTGCCAACGCGGCGGCAAGGATAGGCAGGGGTCGTCTGAAAATCTTTACCATGTGACTTCCTTTTGTGCGGACGGGTTTTCAGACGACATCGAACGCATCAGTTGCAAAGTGAAACGCTGCATGGACGGCAGCGCGCCGTAGCTCCACGACGGCTCGAAGATGCGGCGGTTTGCAGGGCGGCTGAACGGCAGGCGTTGCCAAAGCGCGCTTTTTTCGAGCGTTGCACGTGTATTTTGAGGATGCGGTTTGACGATGATCAGCAGCGTGTCCGGCGGCAGCTTTGCTAAATCTAAAAGCGTGATGTTTTCGAAACCCCATTCGTTGCTTTTGCCCGTCCAGGCATTGTTCAGCCCCAATTTGTCGAACACGGCCTGAAACAGCGAAGTCTTGCCGTAAATCCGCAAATGCCGCCCGTCGGCAAACTGCACCACCGCAAACGGGCGGCCGCGATATGCCGAAAGCGCGGGTTTGGCGCGGGCAAACAGGTTTTCCGTACCGGCAATCAGCTTTTCGGCAGCGGCAGGGTCGCCGATGATTTTACCCAGCCTGCGCGTGGCTTCGACCGTGTGGGCATATTCGATGCCTTTTGCCGTGCCGAAATCCACTTCGCGTACCGGGGCGATTTTTTCAAACTGGGACTTGGCGGCGGCATACCAGGAAGATTGCACGAAAAAATCAGGCTTTATCTGATACAGCCGCTCCAAATTCGGCTGGAAGCGCAGCCCCGCTTCCTTGACGGCAGCGGGCAGCGGCGGATGGTTCACCCAGGTATCGTACACGCGGCGGTCAGCGACGCTGACGGGCGGATGCCCCATCGCCGTCAGTGTTTCGGCGACCGTCCAGTCCGAAGTCGCCACGCGCGGTGCGGCGGGTGCAGGCAGGGAAAACAGGAGGGCGGCGGTAAAAAACAGCCGTGCGGCAAGGCGGGGAATGTCGTCTGAAAAGCGGTGGGACATCAGCTTGGAAGGTCTTTCGGTTTTTGAATAAAGGGTCGTCTGAAACATATCGGATACAGGTATTCCACAATGGTCTGCGATGTCATCCGGTTTGGATTCGGGCGGCGGATTTTATGGTCGGAGCTTATGCGGCGGGACGGCTTGCCTGCGTCAAGGCAATGCCACGGGGCGGCCGTTTTCAGGATGGGCGATGATGTTCATATCGACGCTGTAAATGTCTTTCAACACTTCTGCGGTCATGATGTCGGCGGGTTTGCCCGTTTTTAATAGCCGTCCCTGTTTGAGCGCGACCAGTTCATCGCAATACTGCGCCGCCAGATTAATGTCGTGGATGACGATGATGACGCCCAAACCCAAATCGCGAGACAGCTTGCGCACCAGTGCCATCACGTCGATTTGGTGGGCGATGTCCAAAGCGGCAAGCGGTTCGTCCAGCAGCAAAAAGCGGCTTTGCTGCGCCAGGCACATCGCCAGCCAGACGCGCGAACGTTCGCCGCCCGAAAGCGTATCGACGATTTGATCGGCAAATTTTTCCGTATGCGTCAGCCGCAACGCCTGTTCCACCGCCTGTCTGTCCGCATCGTTCGTGCGCCCTAAAAGCCCGCTCCAGGCATAACGCCCCATCATAACCAGCTCACGCGCGGTCAGCGCGGTGGCGGCGGGCAGGTGCTGCGGAAGATAGGCGACTTCTTTGGCGTATGCGCGGGCGGAATAGGCGCGTATTTCTTTGTCGTTCAGCAATATCCTGCCGCCTGCGGGTTCATGCTGGCGGGTAAGCAGTTTCAACAGCGTGGACTTGCCCGAGCCGTTATGACCGATGAGGCCGTACACGCGGTTAGGGGAAAAGTTGACGCTGATGTCGTGCAGCAGCGAGCGGCCGGGTATGGCGAAGGTGGCGTTTTGGATTTGGAACACGTTTCAGACGACCTTTTGGTGGGTTTGACGTTATTCGGAGAAAGCGGTGGAGCGGCAAAACCCATTGCCCGTTGTCGGTGCCGATGCCGCAAAGGCGGAGTTTTACGGCGGTTGTCCGAAAGCGTAGGGCAAAGTCGGACGCTTCAGGCTCCAAGGTCGTCTGAAAACGTTTCAGACGACCTTTGGACCGTTGGAGGCCGTTTGCCGCCCGTCCCTTAAAAATTGACCGAAGCCGACAGGGTGAAGCTGCGCGGTGCGCCGGCGTTCAGGTAGCCGTTGTTAGGGTATCCGCCGACGGATGCCCAGTATTTCTTGTTGGCAACATTATCGAGGCGGGCGCGGAAGGTAGCTTCGTGCCTGCCGATTTGGGTGCGGTAGCGCGCACCGAGGTCGAAGCGCGTCCAGCCGCCGACTTTAAGCGTATTGGCCGCATCGGCGTAGGAAGAACCGGTGTAAACCATGCGTCCGTCAAATGCCAAACCCTGCACTTTCGGCACTTCCCATTCCAAGCCGATGTTGGCCTGGGTTTTGGCCACACCGATGGTGCGTTTGCCGTCGGTCGAGGACGAGCCGGTGGATTTCTGTTTGGCATCGAGCAGGGTAATGCCGCCCAAGAGCCTCACACCTTGTGCGACTTCCCCGTAAACGGTGATTTCCGCACCTTGGTGGCGGTCTTTGCCTTCGGAAGTGAGACGGGCGGTGTTGTTTTCGACAACGTAGAGCGAACGCGGTTTGTCGGTGTGGAAGAGCGTCAGGCCTGCGCCGAAACCGCCTGCTTCATATTTGGTGCCGATTTCCTTTTGTTTTGAGACAAAGGGTTTCAGCGATTCGCCGGCATTGCTGACGGTGTAGGTCGTACCGTTGACGGTCGCGCTTGAGGCGGCGGTCGCGCCTTGGCTCAGGCTTTCGATGTAGTTGCCGTAAACCGACCAGTTGGGAGTGATGCGGTAAACCGCGCCGGCGGCAGGGCTGATGCGCGATTTTTTGTAGTCTTCGGTTTGCGTGCCTGTATTGTAGGCGTAGCTTTCATTGTGAAGCTGCTGCCAGCGTGCGCCAAGCGTGAATTGCAGGCGTTTGTCCCAAAGGCTGAAGGTGTCGCCCAGCGCGAAGCTGGTCAGGCGCGTTTTGCCGGTAACGGCAGGATTGCCCAAGTCGTTGCCGGAAAACATCGGGTTGCTTGCGGCAGGCAGCGGATAGTAGGAGGGGTTGTAGAGGTTGGTCGCGTGGCGGTTGCCCCAGTCCATGATGTAGGCGTTTTTGCGCGAGGACTGGAAGCGGTTGGCGGCGGCAACCCATTCGTGTTCTACCGCGCCGGTGTTGAATTTGCCGCGCAAACCGACTTCGCCCGTATCAATTTTGTCTTTACGCGCGTTGTCGAAGCGGTAAATCGAGCCGTTGCCGTTGATGTTGCTGACGGTCAGGTTTGCCAAGGAGTTGTTTTCCTTGCTGCGGCGGAAGCCATAGGCGGCGTAGGCAGTCAGGTTGTCGTTGAAATCGTATTCGCCGCGCATTGTGCCGAACCAGTCGCGCTCGTTGGAATACGTCCACGGCTGCGCCCAGTTGGATGAGGCATCAGGCGCGGCCGGCACGGCGGTCAGGCCTGACAGGGTAACATTGGTACGCGTGGCTTTGAGCTTGTTGTCCTGCCAGCCCAAATCGGCGGACAGGCGGGCATTTTCATTGCGCCAGTCTAGGCCGACATTGACCAGGCTGAGTTTGGACTTTTCGTCGTCTATTGCGGTTTTGCCGTTATGGTGCGCCGCATTGACGCGCACGCCGAATTCCTGATTTTGTCCGAAACGGCGCGCCACGTCCGCCGCCAAACCACCGCGTTTTCCCGCGCCGTAATTGGCAGTCAGCCGGTTCAATCCTTCATTGGACGCGCGTTTGGGCAATACGGATACCGTGCCGCCGATATTGTTGCCGCCCGGCGCCATGCCGTTTAAGAAGGCGGATGCGCCGCGCTGGACTTCCACGCGTTCGAAAAGCTCAGTGGCGATGTATTGGCGCGGCAGGATGCCGTAAAGGCCGTTGTACATGGTATCGTCCGATTCGGCGGCAAAGCCGCGTATGAAATACGCTTCCTGAAAATTGCCGTAACCGCGCGCAACGCGGACGGTCGGGTCGTTTTGCAGTACGTCGCCGACGCTGCGCGCATGTTTGTCCTGAATCAGCCTATTGGTGTAAGCAGTATTGGAGAACGGCGATTCTAGGTTTTTTTTATTGCCCAAAATACCCACGCGGCTGCCGCGCGCCACCTGTCCGCCCTTAAATGCAGGAATCAAACCGCCCTTGGATGCGTCCGCGCTGGCGGTTACGGTGATGGTTTCAAGTTCGGCGGTTTCTCGGACTTGGGGTTCGTCTGAGGCAAATGCCGCCGAAACGGCAAGGAGGGAGAGGCTGAGGATGCTGAGTCTGGAAGCGGGCTTAATCATTTGTATTTTCTTTCAAAAGTCGGTCGTAACGGTTAATTCTAAAAGAAAATTAATTTCATTTCAAAAAAATATAGTGGATTAAATTTAAATCAGGACAAGGCGACGAAGCCGCAGACAGTACAGATAGTACGGCAAGGCGAGGCAACGCCGTACTGGTTTAAAGTTAATTCACTATAAATGATAAAAGGTCGTCTGAAACTGTTTTCAGACGACCTTTTGACTGAATGGCTGTCAACTTTACCGTTTACGCCGCGTCATACAAACCGCGCACCACCCTGCCGATGGCGGCGATGCCTTTTTCCAGCGTTTCCGCGTCCTGAGCGATGCTCATGCGGATGCACTCGTGGGCGTGCGGGTAATCCTGCGTGTCGATGCCGACGAAGAAATGTTCGCCCGGAATAATCAGCGTGCCTTCGGCTTTGAGCATTTCGTACAGGGTTTGCGACGAAACGGGCAGGTTTTCAAACCAGAGCCACAGGAAAATCGCGCCTTCGGGCTTGTGGATTTTCAGCGGATACGCGCCCAGCTCGCGCTTGAGCAGCGAGACGGCGGTTTGCGCCTGATTGCGGTAAAACGGCCGGATGACGTCGTCTGAAAGCTGTTTCAGACGGCCGTCCTGCAACAGCGGCGTTGCGATGGCTGCGCCGAAGCGGGTGGGCGACAGGTTCACAATCGCGTTCAGGCTGCTGACGGCTTTGACGACTTCGGGCGCGGCGACGATGATGCCGGTACGCACGCCCGGCAGGCCGACTTTGGAAAGGCTGAAGCAAAGGATGATGTTTTCGTGCCAATTCAACGTAACATCGCTGTAAATGATGTTGGGGAACGGCATTCCGTAGGCGTTGTCGATAATCAGCGGAATGCCGTATTCTTGCGCCAAAGCGTCCAGCCGTGCCATTTCACCGTCGGTCAGCACATTGCCGGTCGGATTGGTCGGGCGCGAACAGCAAATCGCGCCGATTTTGCCTTCTTTCAGCTCGGGCAGACTTTCCAGCGCGTCAAAGTCCACACGGTATTTGAAGAAGCCTTCTTCGCCTTCGTGTTCGACAGCTTCGATTTTCGGTTTGACGGAAACGAAGTGCTGCCCTTCGACATGCACGTCGGCATAGCCGATGTATTCGGGCGCGAGCGGCAGCAGGATGGCTTTTTCTACGGAAAGGTCGTCTGAAACCTTGAATTTGCCACCGAAGAGGTTGAAAAGATAGAAAAACGCGTTCTGCGAACCGTTGGTCAGCGCGATATTGTCGGCGGTCAGGTTCCAGCCGTATTCGCGGTTGAGGAAGGAGGTCAACGCGTCAATCAGCGCGGCATCGCCTTGGGGGTTGGAGTAGTTACCAATGTTCTCGACGGCGTGTTCTGCTGCCAGTTTGGAAAATACGTCGGCGAACACGGCATTGACTTCGGCAATCCGCGCCGGATTACCGCCGCCGAGCATGTTGACGGGCCTGTCGCTTTTGAGCGCGTCGCCGAGGTCGTCCATAAGTTGCAGGATGCCGCTGTGTTGCGTGAATTTTTCGCCGAATGCCGAGAACTGCATGATGACTCCGTGTAAATATGATTGGTGGGGATTATATCAGCTTGATATGGTGAGGGGTCTCCTGCCAGCCTGAAAACGGGTTTCAGACGACCTTTGATATTTAGGAAGATGTTCCGCCCGTCCATTCGGGTACGGCGCCGGTGTCGAAACCTAAAAGTGAAAGCGCGTGGGCGGTGCTGTGGGTGATGATGTCGTCTATGGTTTGCGGCTGCTGGTAGAGGGCGGGGGTAGGCGGGAAGACGATGCCGCCCATTTCGGTAACGCGGCGCATATTGTCTAGATGGGCAAGGTTGAGCGGGGCTTCGCGCACCATCAGCACAAGGCGGCGGCGCTCTTTCAGGACTACGTCCGCCACGCGTGTCAGCAGGTTGTCGCCGAAGCCGTTTGCAACCGCAGCCAGCGTGCGCATCGAACAAGGGGCAATCAGCATCCCGTCGGTTTTAAACGAACCGCTGGCGATGGCGGAACCTATATGGTTTATCGGATGGACGACATCGGCAAGGCGGTAGAGTTCGTCTTTTTCATACGGCGTTTCCAGCGCGCGCGTCATTTCCGCGCTTTTGGATACCACCAGATGCGTTTCGACATCGTGTGCGCGCAAAAGCGCCAAGGCCTTGATGCCGTATTGGAAACCGCTGGCTCCGCTGATGCCGATAATCAAACGTCGGGTCATGAAAGTCTTTCGTAAAAGCGTATTTTGGCAACATTATAAAGCAGGTCGTCTTGACAGGCAGGTTTCATATTTTGAACAGCGGCTGTTTGACTGAAGGCAAGGGTAGGGGAGGCGGTTCGGCAGAAGCAGCCGAAATATGTTATAAATAAGCCCTTCTACCGACCTCAAATTGGAGCATACGACATGGAATTGGTATTTATCCGCCACGGACAAAGCGAATGGAACGCGAAAAACCTGTTTACAGGCTGGCGCGACGTGAAACTGAGCGAGCAGGGGCTTGCCGAAGCCGCCGCCGCCGGTAAAAAACTGAAGGAAAAAGGTTACGAGTTCGACATCGCCTTCACTTCCGTCCTGACCCGCGCGATTAAAACCTGCAACATCGTTTTGGAAGAATCCGACCAACTGTTTGTGCCGCAAATCAAAAGCTGGAGGCTGAACGAGCGCCACTACGGCCAACTGCAAGGTTTGGATAAAAAACAAACCGCCGAAAAATACGGCGACGAGCAAGTCCACATCTGGCGCCGCAGCTACGACACCCTGCCGCCGCTGCTCGATCCGAAAGACCCGTTCTCCGCGCACAACGACCGCCGCTATGCCAACCTGCCCGCCGATGTCATCCCCGACGGCGAAAACCTGAAAGTTACTTTGGAGCGCGTGCTGCCGTTCTGGGAAGACCAAATCGCCCCCGCGCTTCTGAGCGGCAAACGCGTCCTGGTCGCCGCACACGGCAACTCACTGCGCGCATTGGCCAAACACATCGAAGGCATTTCCGACGAAGACATCATGGGCTTGGAAATTCCGACCGGTCAGCCGCTGGTGTACAAATTGGACGACAATTTGAAAGTGGTTGAAAAATTCTATCTGTAAGCTTTGCGGATAATAAAAAGGTCGTCTGAAACCCTGATTTGTGGTTTCAGACGATCTTTCTTGTCTGAATACGCGTAGAAAGCCTATTGGGCGGTAAAGGTCGTCTGAAAAGTTTGTCCGCCTATGGTGATGTTGGCGATGTAGTCGCGTCTGCCTTCGACGCAGACGGGCAGGTGGATTTGGTGCGCTTGCCAGGTGCGCGGGGATTGTTGTTGGAGCATATAGCGGTTGAAGCCCATGTCCATGTCTTTCATGCTGAAGCTGATGCTGACTTGCTGTGTTTCGGCCGGGGTGTTTTCGACGGTGATGTCGAAGGCGGAGCGGTGGCTGATGGGGGTGGAGCGGACGTGCGAGCCGTCGGGCAGGGTGCAGCCTTTGATGAGGTCGCACTCGGCGGCGCGGGCTTGGGGCTGTTGTTTTTGCCACCAATCCAGCAGCAGGAGTTTGGCGGCGGCGAAGAGGATGAGGAGGACGCCTGCGAGGAGGAGTTTGCGGTTTTTGTCCATTTCAGACGACCTCGGTGTCATTGTCGGACAGGACGGCGTGTGCGCCTGCTGAGAGCCAGCGGTCGCGGTAGTTTGAAACCAGTGTTTCGGGTGCGGCGACAACCAGCGGAACGGATACGCCTTGTTCCAATATTTCAAGCACTTGCCGTGCGCTTGCGTCGTCGTTGACTTGCCAAACGACGACATCGGCATCTTGTACGCGTTGCCATTGTTCGCGGGTGTGTATCGATACCCAAACGCTTTGGGCTTGGGGCAGCTTGCCGAGTTTGCGCAGTTCGGTTTCTGAGATGAGGATGTTGGCGTGGTGCGGCTCGGCAAGGGAGTAGGGGGCGATGCGGTATTCGCCGGTGCTGTTTTGTCCGTGCAAACCGGTTTTCAGACGACCTTGAAGCCGGCGTGGGACGGAGAGGGCGCGCAGCAGCGGACCGTTGGCAGGCAGCATGGGGGCGACGTTGAAATCGCCCGCTTTTTGCCACGACCATGCCTGTCCTTCGCGGGATTGGGGTTCGCCCGTCCATTGGTCGGGGTTTACCCATAGAAATTTCAGGCAGACGCGGGCGTGTTCGTAGGAATGGATTTTGGTCAGCCAAGGTGTGGCGGCTAGGATGCGGATGCCGAGTTCTTCTTCAAACTCGCGTTGCAGGGCTTGGAAGTCGGTTTCGCCCGCTTCGACTTTGCCGCCGGCAAATTCCCAATATCCGGCATAGGGCTTGCCTTCGGGGCGGGAACTGAGCAGGTAGTCGCCGTCTTGGTTGAGCAGGATGCCGGCAACGACGCGGATAAGGGGGCGGGTGTCTTGGGTCATGGGAATGGGGAGAAAGGTCGTCTGAAAATCCGGAAAGGTCGGATTTGGGAATCCGACCTGCCAATGGGTGCTGTCTTATTTTTCGGCAACGACAAATGCCAACACGGTGTCTTCTTCGTCGCTCATGCTGAGGCTGACGCGGCTGATGCCTTGCTCTTCCAGCCATTTGGACAGGGCGGGGGCGTAGAAGAATTCGGGTTTGCCTAATGCGTCATGCCCGATGCCGATGTTGCGGAAGGAAACCGCGCCGCGTATGCCCGTGCCGACAGCTTTGGCGAAGGCTTCTTTGGCGGCAAAGCGTTTGGCAAGGTAGTTGACGGGTTTGCCCGCTTGCGGGAATTCGAGCAGCTCTTCGGGGGTGAGGATGCGCTCGGCAAACGCCTGTCCGAACTTTTTGCTCAGGCGGATGATGCGTTTGAGGGAAACGATGTCTGTGCCTATGCCGTAAATCATGCGGTGGTCTCCTTGTTGAGAGAAGGTCGTCTGAAAAGGTGGGTGTCGCCTATCAAGGCAGCATTCTTGCCCTGAACATGGTTTCCTTCATCTGGCGGACGGCTTCGGGCAGGCCGAGGAAGAGGGCTTGGGCAATCAGCGAATGCCCGATGTTTAGCTCGCGGATGGCGAGGATTTGGGCGATGGGGGTAACGTTGTGTATGGTCAGGCCGTGTCCGGCGTTGACGACCAAGCCCAAATCGCTGGCAAAATGCGCGCCGTTTTGCAGACGCTCGAATTGCTTGATTTGTTCGGCGTGGCTGTGTGCATCGGCGTATGCGCCGGTGTGCAGCTCGATAACGGGCGCACCGACATCATAGGCGGCTTGGATTTGATCGTTGTCTGCATCGATGAAGAGCGAGACGCGGATGCCTGCGTCGGTCAGGATTTTGGTGAACCCGGCGATTTTTTCTTGTTGCGCCAAAACGTCCAAACCGCCTTCGGTCGTGATTTCCTGACGTTTTTCAGGCACGATGCACACGTCTTCCGGCATGACTTTGAGCGCGTTTTCCAGCATTTCTTCAGTCAGTGCCATTTCAAGGTTCAGGCGCGTGCGGATGGCGTTTTTGACGGCGAACACGTCCGCGTCTTTGATGTGGCGGCGGTCTTCGCGCAGGTGCATGGTAATCAAATCCGCACCGTGCGTTTCCGCGACCAATGCCGCTTCCACGGGGCTGGGATAGGTCGTACCGCGGGCGTTGCGGACGGTGGCGATGTGGTCGATGTTTACACCTAAGAGCATGATGTGTCCTTTCTTTGGATTTTCAGACGACCCGCTAATTGTAATCTTTCTGGTCGAAAAAGGCAGCATACCGACGCATGCTGCCTTGCTGATTGGGAAAAATTGCAGTTGCCATAAGGATGGAAAGTCGTCTGAAACTCCCTTTCAGACGACCTTATATGCTTTTTTATACGCCTGCGGCTGCTTTCAATGCGGCAGCTTTGTCGGTGCGCTCCCAAGTAAACTCAGGCTCTTCGCGGCCGAAATGGCCGTAGGCGGCGGATTTACTGTAAATCGGGCGCAAGAGGTCGAGCATTTGGACGATGCCTTTGGGGCGCAGGTCGAAATGTTCGCGAACCAGGGCAATCAGTTTGTCTTCGCTGATTTTGCCTGTGCCGAAAGTGTCGATGGAAATCGAAGTCGGTTCGGCAACGCCGATGGCGTAGGAAACCTGAATCTGACATTGGGTTGCCAAACCTGCGGCAACGATGTTTTTCGCGACATAACGGCAGGCGTAAGCGGCGGAACGGTCCACTTTGGACGGGTCTTTGCCGGAGAATGCGCCGCCGCCGTGCGGAGCTGCGCCGCCGTAGGTATCGACGATGATTTTGCGGCCGGTCAGACCGCAGTCGCCTTGCGGACCGCCGATAACGAAGCGGCCGGTCGGGTTGATCAGGTATTTGGTTTCGGCAGTCAGCATTTCGGGCGGCAGAACAGGTTTGATGATGTGTTCGATCACGGCGTTTTTCAGCTCTTCGTAACCGATAGACGGATCGTGCTGGGTGGACAGGACGACGGTGTCGATGCGTTTTACTTTGCCGGTTTCGCTGTCGTAAACCACGGTCAACTGCGCTTTTGCGTCGGGACGCAGCCACGGCAGGCGGCCGTCTTTGCGCAATTCGCTTTGACGCTGCATCAGGCGGTGGCTGTAATAGATGGCAAACGGCATCAGGGTCGGGGTTTCGTCGCAGGCGTAGCCGAACATCAGGCCTTGGTCGCCCGCGCCTTGGTTCAGGTCGATGCCTTCGCCTTCGTTCACGCCTTGGGCGATGTCGGGGGATTGCTGGTCGTAGTACACGCCGACCGCGCAGCCGTTGGCATCAAAGCCCAGCTCGGACGAGTTGTAGCCGATGCGTTTGATGGTTTCGCGTGCGACTTTGATGTAGTCCACATGGGCGGTGGTGGTGATTTCGCCCGCCAACACGCACAAACCGGTGTTTACCAGAGTTTCCGCCGCGACGCGCGCTTTGGGGTCTTGCGCCAAAACCGCATCCAAAATCGCATCGGACACTTGGTCGGCTACTTTGTCCGGATGGCCTTCGGAAACCGATTCGGAAGTAAACAGATATTCGCTCATTTCAATATTTTCCTTCAAAAACAAGCCGTCTGCTTTCAGACGACCTGTTGTTTCATCATATATCCCACAACGGAAATCATAACAAAATTTCCACCTGCGCTCCATCCAAATGATAAATATTCCCACTTGGATAAAGCGGTTCGGAATCCTGCCCGCACAGAACATACGGGCAAAAAAATTCCCGCATCAAGCGGGGGGATTTGAATTGCCCTCTCGGACCACATCGGCTTTGCAGCCGTCCACCTTACCTTTCCGTCTGAAAAGCAGGTTGGCATGGAATTCCCAACTCTTAATGCACCGCGGATGTTAGCAGAAAAGCCCTTCCCCCGCAAGCCGCGCGCCCTTGCGTTTTACGTTACAATACGTCGTCTGAAAACACCCGAACACCCTATCATGCACCTGCCCTCCGCCATTCCCGCCCTTGCCGCCGCCCTCGTCCTTACCTTACCACTGGGCGCGTGCGGCAAGAAAACATCCGAACAAACCGTGCTTCAGGGCGAAACGATGGGCACGACCTATACCGTCAAATACCTTTCAGACGACCTCCCCAACCCGCCCGCGCCCGAAGCCGTAAAAAAACAGATCGACGGCGCACTCGAAGAAGTCAACCGCCAAATGTCCACCTACCGCGAAGACTCCGAAATCAGCCGCTTCAACCAAATGCGCGAAACCCGCGAACCCATGCCCGTTTCCGCCGATTTCGCCGCCGTAACCGCCGAAGCCTTACGCCTCAACCGCCTCACACAAGGCGCGCTCGACGTAACCGTCGGCCCGCTCGTCAACCTTTGGGGCTTCGGACCGAACAAAGAAATCACCCGCGAACCCACCCAGGCCGAAATCGACAAAGCCGCCGCCCAAACCGGTACGGACAAAATCATCCTCACGCAAAACGGCAAACAAGCCACGCTCGCCAAAACCCAACCCGAAGCCTATCTCGACCTCTCCTCCATCGCTAAAGGCTTCGGCGTGGACAAAGTAGCAGGCGAACTTGAAAAACTCGGCATCCAAAACTACCTTGTCGAAATCGGCGGCGAACTGCACGGCAAAGGCCGCAACGCCCAAGGCGAACCTTGGCGCATCGGCATCGAACAGCCCAACATCGTCCAAGGCGGCAACACCCAAATCGTCGTCCCTCTCGACAACCGCTCCCTCGCCACTTCCGGCGACTACCGCATTTTCCACGTTGACCCGCAAGGCAGGCGGCTGTCCCACATCATCGACCCCAAAACCCGCCGCCCGCTGTCGCACCGCCTCGCCTCCATCAGCGTCGTCGCCGACAACGCCACCACCGCAGACGGCCTGTCCACCGGACTTTTCGTACTCGGCGAAACCGAAGCCCTCAAACTCGCCGAACAGCAAAACCTCGCCGTTTTCCTGATTATCCGCGACCAAAACGGCTACCATACCGAAATGTCCGGCGCGTTTAAAAAACTACTCCATTAATATCTACAGACTCATATCCATCCCACAGGAACACCATCATGAAAACCCTACTCCTCACCTTCGGCCTCTTCCTCCTCGTCATCCTCGGTATGGCGGTCGGCTATATTTTCTCCAAACGCACCATCAAAGGCAGTTGCGGCGGCATCTCCTCGCTGGGCATGAAAAAAGTCTGCGACTGCGACACCCCGTGCGACACGCTGCAAAAGAAACTGGACGAACAGAAACAGCAGGAAAGCAAAGGCATTACCGTCGATCACTGACCTTACCCGAATCAGGTTCAGCCTGACTTTGAGCTTGGCAACACAAAAGGTCGTCTGAAACCGCATATTGCAGTTTTCAGACGACCTTTGATTTGCAAGTTTGGCTGTTTTTAAAAGGCAGACAGCGATTTAGCAAAGCTGCTCAAATTGCCGTCATTTCCGTACAAGCAGGAAGGACAGGACAGATATTTCCAATGTCGATTACGATACCAAACTCGCCAAAAAGGTCGTCTGAAAAACCTGAAATCCGTTTTTCAGACGACCTTTTGCTCCACCTTACAAGCGCGTAACGCTCAACACGCCTTTGACGTCGCCGAGGCTGGCGAGGACGCGCGGGAGGTCGTTGACTTGTTTGACTTCAAGCGTGAACCTCATGCTGGCTTCCAAGTCGCGGGACTGGGTTTGCACGGCGGTAACGTTGAGTTTGTGGCGGGCGAGCGCGTCGGATACATCGCGCAAAAGTCCTGAGCGGTCTTGGGCGCGGATTTCGACATCGACGGCGAACACTTGTCCTTCCTGCAACGCCGCCCAGCTTGCGTTCAACACTTTCTCGGGTGCTTGTTCGGCGAGGTGTTGGAAAGAGGGGCAGGTTTTGCGGTGGACGGAAATACCGCGTTCGCGGGTAACGAAGCCGACAATGTCGTCGGGCGGCGCGGGTTTGCAGCATTTGGCAAGCGTGGTCATCAAGCCGTCTTCGCCGTCAATGAGAACGCCGGTTTTGCCGCCTTTTTTGATTTTGGACTGTTTGACGATGGTAGTTTCGCTAACCGGTACGGGCGGCGGTTCGTTCAGCGTGCCGCAGGCTTTCTGGATGGCGCGGTTGGAAATTTCGCCTTGTCCGACGGCGGTGTAGAGGTCGTCGAGTTTTTTGTAGCCGAGGTTTTCGGCAAGCTCTTGCAGGTTAGGTTTGGGCGTGAGTTTGGCAAGCTGTTTGTCGAGTTGGACGCGGCCTTCTTCGCGCACGGTGTCGGCGTTTTGCTGACGGATGTAGGCGCGGATTTTGCCGATTGCCTTGCTGGATTTGACCCAGCCCTCGTAGAGCCAGTTGACGGAAGGATGCCCTTCTTTGGCGGTGATGATTTCGACGCGCTGTCCGTTTTCGAGCGGGGTGGACAGCGGCACGATTTGCCCTTCGACTTTCGCGCCGCGGCAACGGTCGCCGATGCTGCTGTGCAGGGCGTAGGCGAAGTCGATGGGGGTCGCGCCGGTGGGCAGGGAGAGGACTTTGCCGTGCGGGGTCAGGACGTAAATCGTGTCGTTGAAAAGCTCGGTTTTGAAGGCGGCGGCGAGGTCTTCCTTGCCGCTTTCCGCCATGTTTTCGCGCCAGTCCAAGAGTTGGCGCAACCAGGCGATTTTCTGTTCGTAGGCGGAATCGCCTTTGCCGCCCTCTTTGTAACGCCAGTGGGCGGCGACACCGAATTCGTTGAATTGGTGCATATCGAAGGTGCGGATTTGCACTTCCACGCCTTTGTCTTCCGGGCCGACAATGACGGTGTGCAAACTTTTATAGCCGTTGCCTTTAGGGTTGGCGATGTAATCGTCGAATTCGCCGGGGATGGGCTGCCAGAGGCTGTGGACGATACCCAGCGTGGTGTAACACTCAGGAACGGTATCGACCAAAATCCGCACGGCGCGGATGTCGAACAGCCCGTCGAAGCTGAGTTTTTTCTTCACCATTTTTTTGTAAATGGAGTAGATGTGTTTCGGGCGGCCGGCTACTTCGAAGTGAACGTTGTATTTTTTAAGTTCGCCACGCAGGATGTTGAGGAAGTTTTCGATGTATTCGAGGCGTTCGGTGCGTTTTTCGTCCAAAAGCAGCGCGATTTCGCGGTATTTTTCGGGTTCTTGGTGGCGGAAGCCGAGGTCTTCGAGCTGCCATTTGAGCTGCCACACGCCCAAACGGTTGGCGAGCGGGGCGAAGATGTCGAGGGTTTCTTTGGCGACGGCGCGTTTTTCAGGGCTGTCGGGGATATTGCTGAGGAACTGCATGGTGCGGGTGCGCATGGCAAGTTTGATTAACACGACGCGGATGTCGGTAACCATCGCCAGCAGCATTTTACGCATGGTTTCGGCTTGCTGCGCGCGTTCTTCGGAAGTGGCGAGGCTGTCCACGCGGGCGAAGTGGGTGAGTTTCTGCACTTCGTCCACACCTTTGACCAGCTCGGCGACGGTGCTGTTGCAGCGTTCGGAAACCAAGAGGTTCCAATCGGGAACGTAGCGTCCGATGTCGGCAAGCAGGGTTGCGGCGACAGCATCGGAGAGCAGGTCGAGCTCGTTGACCATCTGCGCCGCGCCGAGCAAATGGTCGAGCAGCGGTTCGCCATACGGCGTGGCGGCATCGGCGGGATAGTGTTCCTTTGCCAACGACCATGCGGCGCCGATGAGGTTTTTATCGTTGTCCGGCAGCGCGGCGCAGTAACTGTCGAACCATTCGCGCAATTCTTGCGGAGTCGCGCTTTGCGTGTCTTGAATCGGGCTGGTGGCGGTCATGATGGTGTCTTTTCGTTTCGATAAAAACAGGTTTATTGTAACAGGTTGCCAAAGGGATTTGCGGGCTGTTTTGCGGGATATAGTGGATTAACTTTAAACCAGTACGGCGTTGCCTCGCCTTTGCTCAAAGAGAACGATTCTCTAAGGTGCTGAGGCACCAAGTGAATCGGTTCCGTACTATATGTACTGTCTGCGGTTTCGTCGCCTTGTCCTGATTTAAAGTTAATCCACTATATTGTCTGTAAGTGGGTTGTTTCAGACGACCTTAAATGATATGGTTCGTCCGTTTGATGAACTTGAAAAGGAGTATCCGATGAAGCTGTATATTTACGACCATTGCCCGTTTTGCGTGCGTGCGCGGATGGCGGCTGGGCTGTTTGGCGCGGACGTTGAAGAAGTCGTGCTGGCAAACGACGACGAGGCAACGCCGATCGGCATGATCGGCGCGAAACAAGTGCCCATCCTGCAAAAAGAAGACGGTTCGTTTATGGGCGAGAGTTTGGACGTTGTCCGCTATCTTGACCGCGAGGGTCGTCTGAAAGATGAAACCCGCCCCGAAATCCAGGCATGGTTGGACAAGGTGGGCGAATACAACCTGAAACTTGTCCAGCCGCGCGTGATCAAACTCGAGCTGCCCGAATTTGAAACGCCGGAAGCGGTGAAATATTTCACGGATAAAAAAGAGAAAAGCATCGGCAGCTTCGCCGCCAATTTGGAGAAAACCGGTCAGTATGTGCAACGGCTGAACGGGGATTTGGCGGAACTGGAAACGCTGATGACCGAAGGCGGAGCAGGCTTGAACAGCGAAATCGGCATGGAGGACATATTGGTGTTCCCGATATTGCGCAACCTGACCGTCGTGCGCGGTATCGAGTGGCCGCAGAAGATTATGGACTACCTGCTGCGCATGAGCGAAGCATCGGGTGTGCCGCTGTATTTCGACCGCGCCTTGTAATAACCGAATCCGTCAGATAAAACAAACGGAAAGGTCGTCTGAAAACAGTTTTCAGACGACCTTTCCGTTTGCGCCCGCCCTACCTTCTGGGAGTGAATGGAATCAGGCGGAACAAGCATGGCGAGAAATTGTTGATGTATGACCCCGAACAGATCGGGTGATACATCAATAATTCCTAGCTGTGCTTATTGTGCGGCAGGTGCAGAAGCAGCAGCTGCGGCTGCGCCTTCAGCGGCGCTGCGTTGGTAGCCTTTGTCTTTCATACATGCATCGAACACGGCGCGGTCTTGGTTTGCACCGGAAGCTTGTTGACATTGAGCGATTGCCTCTTCAACGCTTACGCTAGGGGTTTTAGCTTCTTCAGTAGTTTTGCTGCTAGAGCAGGCACCCAGCATCAGGCTTGCAGCGGCAACGGCGATCAATAAAGTTTTCATGTCGTATATTCCTATTGTGATTGATGGTTTACAGCGCAAATTTGCGTCTGTCTCAAAACAGAGTCTCATCAGTACGATTTAGTTTCATTTACATATGAAAGGTTTTGATAAGTTTGAACTATGACAGTAAATGCCGTCAGGAAATGATAAGCGGTTTCAAAAATTTAAGGGACATAAACGCCGCCGGCATGGCAATGTAAAAAATCTCCTTTCCACTCCGGCAACACCGCCCAATCCCAACGCCCCGACCGCCTGCCGTTGGGCGGCGCAAGGGTTTTATGGCATAATCGCGCTTACCTTTCCATGCCGCAGAGACCACATCCCCCCTTCTGCGGTTTGCCGTAAACCGGCCGCACACTTTGCCGGCGGCATCCTATCAAACACACTATCAAAACATCCTCCCGTTTCAGACGACCCCATGCGGCATTCCGCATCCCGTCCGGACAGAAAGATACCGCCATGAATCCATTCGCCTCACTCGGGCTTGGCAGCGAAATCGTTTCCGCGCTGACCGAACAAGGTTACGAAAACCCGACGCCCATCCAAGCCTCCGCCATCCCCAAAGCACTTGCCGGCCACGACTTGCTCGCCGCCGCCCAAACCGGCACAGGCAAAACCGCCGCCTTTATGCTGCCCAGCCTGGAACGCCTCAAACGCTACGCCACCGCCAGCACATCGCCCGCGATGCACCCCGTGCGTATGCTCGTGTTGACCCCGACGCGCGAACTTGCCGACCAAATCGACCAAAACGTGCAGGGTTACATCAAAAACCTGCCGCTGCGGCATACCGTCCTTTTCGGCGGCGTCAACATGGACAAACAAACCGCCGACCTGCGCGCCGGCTGCGAAATCGTCGTCGCCACCGTCGGCAGGCTGCTTGACCACGTCAAACAGAAAAACATCAATTTAAACAAAGTCGAAATCGTCGTCCTCGACGAAGCCGACCGTATGCTCGATATGGGTTTCATCGACGACATCCGCAAAATCATGCAGATGCTGCCCAAGCCACGCCAAACCCTGCTCTTTTCCGCAACCTTCGCGCCCCCCATCCGCAAGCTCGCCAAAGACTTCATGAACGCGCCCGAAATCGTCGAAGTCGCCGCGCAAAATACCACCAGCGCCAATGTCGAGCAGCACATCATCGCCGTTGACGCGCTCAAAAAACGCAACCTCTTAGAGCGGCTGATTGTCGATTTGCAGATGAACCAAGTCATCGTATTCTGCAAAACCAAACAAAGCGTCGACCAAGTCACCCGCGACCTCGTGCGCCGCAACCTTGCCGCCCAATCCATCCACGGCGACAAATCCCAGCAAAGCCGCCTCGAAACCCTCAACGCCTTCAAAGAAGGCAGCCTGCGCGTCCTCGTCGCCACCGACGTTGCCGCACGCGGACTGGACATCGCCGAGCTGCCCTTCGTCATCAACTACGAACTGCCGACCCAACCCGAAGACTACGTCCACCGCATCGGGCGCACCGGCAGGGCGGGCGCGGACGGTGTCGCCATTTCCCTGATGGACAAAACCGAACAGAAAATGTTTGAAGCCATCAAGGAGCTGACCGGCAACGACTTGGCAGTCGAACGCATCGAAGGCTTCGAACCGAACTGGTGGGGAAGTGACGCCGACAGCGATACCGCCGCAGACACCCAAGCCGCCCCAACCCGCAGCCGCGGCAGCGACAGAAACCGTTCCGAACGGAACAACCGCAGCGAACGCAATGAACGTAACGAGCGCGGCGACAAATCCCAAAAAGCCGACAAAACCGATCCCGGCGTAGCCTGCGGCACCATCGCCGGACGCAGCCGCCGCAGCCGCAGGGAACGCCAACCCTGCGCCCTGCTGCAACCCAATTACGGCGCAAAATAAAGCCGGCTCCCCATAAAACCCGAAAGGTCGTCTGAAAAAGATTTCAGACGACCTTTTGTGTACGGTCCGTTATTTTTGCTTACGCAGTTGCGGGTGGTTTTTCAGATTATCCAAGAGGATGTCAATCATGCGCGGTGCGGTTTGGGCAAGGTCGAAACTTTTGTCGGACGAGAGCCAACGCCAAATCAGACCGTCCAGCATCGATTTGATGAAGATGACCGCCATGTCGGTATCCAAATCTTCGGATAAGGCATGTTGTGCGATGGATTTGGTCAGGACTTCGGTAATTTTCTCGCGCCAAATCGATTGATGTTTATCCGCAATGTCGATGACGGCGGCGTTCTGCTCGGTGTGTTCGCATTTTAAAAACAGGATGCTGTGGAATTTATAGTGGATGTCGTTGGTTTGCAGGCGTGTGAAAAAGTGCATCAAGGTGCGGCGGAAAAGCGACCACTCTTGTTCATCGCTATCGGCCGCGTCCTGATGCATACAGTTTTCGATGTCGTCGCAAATGCGCTGGAAGAGGGCGTCGAACAAGTCTTCTTTGTTTTTGAAATGCCAGTACAACGCGCCGCGCGTCACGCCGGCGGCTTGGGCGATTTCGTTGAGGGAAGTGCGCGCGATGCCTTTTTGGTAGAAGGTTTCCAGCGCGGCGAGCATGAGATGTTCTTTGGTTTTAAGGGCTTCGGTTTTGGTTTTCCGCATGATGCCTGTTTCAAGTTAAGTGGAATGTTGGGGATTATAAAAAATACTTTGTATCCATGCAAGCATGTATGTATAATGACTCCTGTAATTGAGATTGGCTCTCAAGTATAAAATAATTTTTCAGACGACCTGCTCCGGATATTGAGGCAGGTTATTGTTGTTTCGGAACCAAAAATCGGCTATGATGACAAAGTATAGGGTAAAACCTCATAACATTATATAGATAGGAAAAGTAATGGCTTCTTATGCTTCTAAGGTGATGCGCATGGCGGCAATCGCTGCCGCTACTGCGTTGGCTCTTTCGGCGTGTAACAAAGGCACCGATGCGACGCAAGGTGCAAAAGATGGAAAAGGGCAGCAGGCAGCTGCACAAAAAGAAGCTCCGCCCCCTGTGGTCGGTGTCGTTACCGTCCATCCTGAAACGGTTGCCCTGACGACCGAGCTGCCGGGTAGGTTGGAGTCGCTGCGTACCGCGGATGTCCGCGCCCAAGTGGGCGGCATCATCCAAAAACGCCTGTTCCAAGAGGGCAGCTATGTCCGCGCCGGGCAGCCGCTTTACCAAATCGACAGCTCCACCTATGAAGCAAATCTGGAAAGCTCGCGCGCCCAATTGGCAAGCGCGCAGGCAACCCTTGCCAAAGCCAATGCCGACTTGGCGCGTTACAAACCGCTGGTTGCCGCCGATGCCATCAGTAAACAGGACTACGATGCGGCGGTAACGGCGAAACGTTCTGCCGAAGCAAGCGTCAAAGCGGCGCAAGCGGCGATCAAATCTGCCGGTATCAATCTGAACAGGGCGCGCATTACCGCGCCGATTTCAGGTTTCATCGGGCAGTCCAAAGTATCCGAAGGTACGCTGTTGAACGCGGGTGATACGACCGTACTGGCGACCATCCGCCAAACCAATCCTATGTATGTGAACATCACTCAATCCGCGACCGAAGTGATGAAGCTGCGCCAACAGGTTGCCGAGGGCAAGCTGTCGGGCGTGGACGGCGCGATTGAAGTGGGCATCAAGTTCGACAACGGCGAAGTTTATCCTCATAAAGGCCGTTTGCTGTTCTCCGATCCGTCTGTTAACGAAACGACCGGACAAATCACGCTGCGCGCTTCAGTGCCGAACGACAAAAATATCCTGATGCCCGGTCTTTATGTGCGCGTCTTGATGGAACAAGTGGCTGCCGACAATGCCTTCGTCGTGCCGCAGCAGGCAGTAACGCGCGGTACGAAAGATACTGTAACGATTGTGAACGCCAAAGGCGAAATGGAGCCGCGCGAGGTAACAGTCACCCAGCAGCAGGGAACCAACTGGATTATCACTGCGGGTCTGAACGACGGCGACAAAGTCGTTGTGGACGGCACCAGTATCGCCGCCATGAGTGGCGCGAAAAAGGTAACGCCTAAAGAATGGACATCTCCTGAAAATGCGGCGGCATCTGCTGCCGGAGCTGCTCCGAAAGCTGCTTCCGAAGCGAAAAAAGACGTTCAGATGACCTTTGAAGCCAAACCGGCATCTGCGGCTAAATAAGGAAGGCATCCATGGCTAAGTTTTTTATTGACCGCCCCATTTTTGCATGGGTGATTGCGATTTTTATCATCGCAGCGGGTATTTTCGGCATTCAAAAACTGCCGATTTCCCAATATCCGTCCGTTGCTGCACCGACCATTACTTTGCGCGCTACTTATCCGGGCGCTTCTGCTCAGGTAATGGAAGACAGCGTACTGGCCGTTATCGAACGTAATATGTACGGTGTGGAAGGTTTGGACTATATGACGACTTCTGCCAATTCCAGCGGCAGCGGCAGCGTCAGTCTGACGTTTACACCTGAGACCGATGAAGATTTGGCGCAGGTGGACGTGCAGAACAAATTGTCGGAAGTGTTGTCCACATTGCCGTCTACCGTACAGCAATATGGTGTAACCGTATCTAAAGCGCGTTCCAACTTCTTGCAAGTGGTCATGCTTTCTTCTGAAAAGCAATCCATTGAGGAAATGAACGATTACGCCCAGCGCAATATCATTCCTGAACTGCAGCGTATCGACGGGGTAGGGCAGGTACAATTGTTTGGTGCGCAACGCGCCATGCGTATTTGGGTTGACCCGAAAAAACTGCAAAACTACAACCTGTCTTTTGCAACGGTAACCAATGCGCTTGCGACACAAAACATTCAAATCTCAGCAGGCTCCATCGGTTCTTTGCCGGCGGCTGCAGGTCAGACCATTTCGGCGACCGTTACAGCGCAAGGTCAGCTGAGCACTGCTGAAGAGTTCGGCAACATCATTTTGGTATCCAATACTGACGGCTCGAACGTCTATCTGAAAGACGTTGCCAAAGTCAGCTTGGGTATGCAGGACTATTCTACTTCTACACGCTTGAACGGCGTGAACACCACCGGTATGGCAGTGATGCTGTCTAACAGCGGTAACGCTTTGGCAACGGCGACTGCAGTAAAAGAAAAAATGGCGGTTTTGCAGAAGTATTTTCCAGACGGCATGAGCTGGAAAGTTCCTTACGATACTTCCAAATTTGTGGAAATTTCGATTGAGAAAGTGATCCATTCGCTTTTGGAAGCCATTGTTTTGGTATTCTTAGTGATGTATCTCTTCCTGCAAAACATCCGCTATACGCTGATTCCGACCATTGTTGTACCGATTTCCCTGTTGGGCGGTTTTGCCTTTATCTCATACATGGGTATGTCGATTAACGTATTGACCATGTTTGCGATGGTATTGGTGATCGGTATTGTGGTCGATGACGCGATTGTGGTCGTTGAAAACGTTGAGCGTATTATGGCGAGCGAAGGTCTGTCGCCTAAGGCTGCAACCAAAAAAGCGATGGGTCAGATTTCCGGTGCGGTAATCGGTATTACTGCCGTGTTGATGTCTGTATTTGTGCCGCTGGCGATGTTTAGCGGTGCAACCGGTAACATTTACAAACAGTTTGCCCTGACCATTGCGGCATCGATCGGCTTCTCCGCATTCCTTGCTTTGACGCTGACTCCGGCATTGTGTGCCACCATGCTCAAACCGATTCAGAAGGGTCATCACGAAGAGAAAAAAGGTTTCTTCGGTTGGTTTAACAAAAAATTTGACAACTGGACACACGGCTATGAAGGCTGGGTTGCCAAAGTCTTGCGCAAGACTTTGCGCATGATGGTTGTCTATATTGGTTTGACTGTTGTGGGCGTATTCCTGTTTATGCGTCTGCCGACTTCCTTCTTGCCGTCTGAAGACCAAGGTAACTTGATGTTGAGCGTACAATTGCCTGCCGGTGCAACCAAAGAGCGTACCGATGCAACTTTGGCTCAAATCACTCAACTGGCAAAATCTATACCTGAGATTGAGAACATTATTACCGTTTCCGGCTTCAGTTTTTCAGGCTCCGGTCAAAACATGGCTTTGGGCTTTGTCATTCTGAAAGATTGGAGCGAACGTACTGCTCCGGGCAGCGATGCGACTTCTATTTCCGGTAAGTTGACCGGTATGATGATGGCTACGCTGAAAGACGGTTTCGGTTTGGCGATTGTGCCTCCAGCCATTATGGAATTGGGTACAGGTTCCGGCTTGACGATTTACCTGCAAGACCGTAACAACAGCGGCCATGCTGCATTGTTGGCCAAGCGCAATGAGCTGATTGACAAAATGCGCAAAAGCGGTTTGTTTAACCCAAGTACCGTTCGTGCGAGCGGTTTGGAAGATGCGCCGCAGTTGAAAATCGACATCAATCGCTCTGCCGCAGCTGCACAAGGTATTTCGTTCTCTGATATCCGTACTGCTTTGGCTTCTTCTTTGGGTTCGTCTTATGTAAACGACTTCCCGAATCAAGGCCGTCTGCAACGCGTGATGGTACAAGCTGATGCGAGTGCCCGTATGCAGCCTGCCGATATTCTGAACTTGACCGTGCCGAATAAATCCGGTGTTGCCGTACCGCTTTCTACCATTGCTACTGTTTCTTGGGTAAACGGTATGGAACAAAGCGTCCGCTTCAATGGTTATCCTGCAATGGAGCTTTCCGGCTCGCCTGTTAATGGCGTATCTTCCGGTCAGGCCATGGCTGCGGTACAGCAAATGGTTGATGACATGGGCGGCGGTTACAGTCTGGAATGGGGCGGCCAGTCTCGTGAAGAGGCCAAAGGCGGCTCGCAAACCGTCGTGTTGTACGCATTGGCCGCTGCCGCTGTATTCTTGGTATTGGCTGCTTTGTACGAAAGCTGGTCTATCCCGTTGGCAGTTATCCTTGTGATTCCGTTGGGCTTGATTGGCGCGGCATTGGGCGTTACGGGGCGCAATATGTTTGAAGCGCTGCTGGGCAGTATTCCGGCATACGCCAACGATATCTACTTCCAAGTCGGTTTCGTTACGGTGATGGGTTTGAGTGCGAAAAACGCGATTTTGATTATCGAGTTCGCCAAAGACCTGCAAGCGCAGGGTAAGAGCGCGATTGAAGCCGCGCTTGCCGCCGCACACCTGCGTTTCCGTCCGATTATCATGACTTCGTTCGCCTTCATCTTGGGCGTGGTACCGCTCTATGTTGCCAGCGGTGCCAGCTCCGCCAGCCAACGTGCGATTGGTACGACCGTGTTCTGGGGTATGTTGATCGGTACGATTCTGTCTGTGTTCCTTGTGCCTTTGTTCTATGTGGTTGTGCGCAAATTCTTTAAAGAAACCGCACACGAGCATGAGATGGCCGCCAAACACGCCGCTGAAGCCGGCATGATTGAAGACGGTAAACACGATTCAGACAAGCACTAAAGCAAAGGCCGTCTGAAAATTTTCAGACGGCCTCAAAATGCTAAAGGATTCTAAAATGAAGAAGATTACATTCAAACCTGTACTGACCGCCGTTGCCGCTGCTGTGGCTTTGTCGGCCTGTACCATGATGCCGAAATATGAGCAGCCTCAAGTTGCCGTTGCCGATACGTTTAAATACGATACTGTTGACGACGGTATCCGTGCCGCTGAATTGGGTTGGCAGGATTACTTTGCCGATCCGCGCCTTCACCGCCTGATCGACATCGCATTGGAACGCAATACCGATTTGCGCACAGCCGCACTGAATGCGGAAATCTACCGCAAGCAATATATGATTGCGCGTAATAATTTGTTGCCAACCGTCAATGCTAGCGGTACAGGTTCGCGTCAAGGCAGTTTGAGCGGCGGCAGCGTCAGCAGCCAATACAGCGTGGGGTTGGGCGCGGCTTCTTATGAGCTTGACCTTTTCGGCCGTGTCCGCAGTACCAGCGAAGCCGCGTTGCAAGGTTATTTCAATGTTGCCGCCAACCGCGATGCCGCGCATCTGACCCTGATTTCTACCGTTGCCAAAGCCTACTTTAACGAACGCTACGCCGAAGAAACCATGGCATTGGCACAACGCGTATTGCAAACCCGTGAAGCGACTTACAAGCTCTCGCAATTACGCCATAAGGCTGGTGTGATTTCCGCCGTTGATTTGCGCCAACAGGAAGCCCTGATTGAATCGGCCAAAGCGGATTACGCCTCTGCGGTGAAAAACCGCGAGCAAGCGCGCAATTCCTTGGCTATGTTGATTAATCAACCTTTGCCCGAAGACCTGCCTGCCGGTTTGCCTTTGAGCAAACAGTTCAAATTGACCAAACTGCCTGCCGGTTTGAGTTCGGATGTGTTGCTTAACCGTCCGGATATCCGTGCGGCCGAACACGCGCTCAAACAAGCCAATGCCAATATCGGTGCGGCACGTGCGGCGTTTTTCCCACGTATCAGCCTGACCGGTTCTGTCGGTACCGCTTCCGGCGAGTTGAGCGGCCTGTTTAAGAGCGGCACGGGTATTTGGGCTTTTGCACCATCCATCACTCTGCCTATCTTTGACTGGGGCACAAACAAAGCCAATCTTGACGTAGCCAAACTACGCCAGCAGGCACAAATCGTTGCTTATGAAGCCGCTGTTCAATCCGCATTCAAAGATGTTTCCAATGCGTTGGTTGCGCGTGAACAGTTGGATAAAAGCTATGAAGCGTTGAGCAAGCAAAGCCGCGCCTATAATGACAGCCTGCGCCTCATCAGCCTGCGCTACAAACATGGCGTATCCAACGCCCTTGACCTGCTTGACGCAGAACGCAGCAGCTATGGCGCAGAAACCGCTTTGCTTGCCAACCAGCTCACCCGCCTCGAAAACCTCGCCGACCTCTATAAAGCACTCGGCGGCGGTTTGAAACGCGAAACCGTTAGCCAACCTGCCGCGCAGCAGTAAGACTGTTCGAGACCTTTGCAAAAATAGTCTGTTAACGAAATTTGACGTATAAAAATGTGCCAAAAAATTTCAATTGACTAAAACCTTCCTAATATTGAGCAAAAAGTAGGAAAAATCAGAAAGGTTTTGCATTTTGGAAATGAGATTGAGCATAAAATTTTAGTAACCTATGTTATTGCAAAGGTCTCTGTTCGAAATAAGCGGCATTAAAAACGTCGTCTGAAAACCGGATATCCAGTTTTCAGACGACGTTTTTATATTTTGGCATGGATACAATATGGATGGACTGGGCTAGCAGGCAGGTATCTAGGAGTTTGAGCTTACGGCAATTTTTAAGTATGACTGACAATCTGAGGTCAGGATTCCTGTTTGTGCAGAATAAATATGATTAGGTATTTCCTATTACGATTCACGATATAAAAAGGTCGTCTGAAAACTTCAGACGACCTTTGCTGTTTGATTATACGGTTAGCTGCCCATCAATTTCAAACGCTGACCTGGGGTAACGGTTCGGGTATTTTTATTCCAGCGGCGGATATCGTTGACATCTACGTTAAAGCGGTTGGCAATTGTATTGAGCGTATCGCCTCTGCGGACTGTATAAGAAACATTTTGAATGTTATTTTTACGGGTTTTGACCGGAGCCGCGCTAACGCGTAACAGCTGACCCTTGCGGATATTGCTGCCTTTGATGTTGTTGGCCACAATCAAATCGGCAACGCTTAAATTGTAGCGTTTGGAAATATTGAACAGGGTATCCCCATCAGCTACGCGGTGCATACCTGCCATAGTTGTCGGCTGGGCAGATGATTGATTATTTGCCCTCGCCAGTCGTGCTTCAGTACGGCTTTGATGCTTGGCAATATTTTCGGCAATACGTTCGCTGCGTGCTTTGGCTGCATCAACTTCTTGATGAAGCGTATCGATATTTTGAGCAACAGTGGTTTGATCCTCTTCTGCTTTTTGCAGGCGTGAGTCAACATCGGCAAGCAATACCATCATTTGGTCAGGTTCTTCGACTGCTGAAGGAGCGGAAGGAGTAGCTGATTTTGCCGATGCCACGACCTGAGGTTCTGTTAAGGTTAAGGCAGGTTGTGCAGGCTCGGCCGCCGCAATGACAGTTGTGTCCGTAGCAGGTTTGGCTTCCGTGGATTGTACGGTTTGAACGCGTTCTACACGGGGTTGGGCGGTTGTAACGGCATCGGCGGCGATAGGGGCAGTTGCAGCTTTGGTATTGGCAACAAAATCAAAGGTTGTTGGAGCAGGTTCTTGTGCAACCGTATTGGCAGGGGCGACGACTTTTTTGACTGTATCGGTTTTGAGTTCTGCCGTTTGAATCGGAGCCATTGTCGGCATATTCGAACGGTAGGTATCCGGAGTATTGTCAGTATCGATGAAATTAATCATATCCTGTTTGGTAGCAGTATCGGTTTGTGCAACCAAAATGGTACGTCCTTCAGACAGCGAATTGCCGTTTAAGCCGTTCAGTCGTTTGATTTCGGCAACGCTCATCCCGGTTTCTGTCGCAATCGTGTTCAGATTGGTATTGCGGGCCGAGGTATAAGCATTGAAAGAGAGCAGTGTCTCGGGGTTTGCATTGCGGTAATTTTTTTCGAATGCGGATACGGCGGAAACGGGCAGCAATAATTTGCGGTTGTTTTTCGGGATGAAGACAGGTGCGTTGAAGGCAGGGTTCAATGTCAGCAGCTCGCTCTCGCTGATATTGGCAAGGCGGGCGATGGTGCTGTTGTCGATGGGTTTGTCAATACTGACTGTTTGGAAATAAGGCTGATTAGTGATTTCACTGATATTCATGCCGAAAGTCTGGGGGCTGGCGACAATATTGCGGACAGCCAGCAATTTGGGAACGTAGTTGCGTGTCTCGTTCGGCATACGCAGGTTTTCGTAAGTGGGTTCCAGGCCTTGTGCGCGGGCACGGTTGACGGCGCGGCCTACATTGCCTTCGCCCCAGTTGTATGCAGCCAAAGCCAAAGACCAGTCGTTAAACAGCCCGTGCAGATATTGCAGGTAGTTCAGCGCGGCGTCGGTCGCGGCATATACGTCGTGGCGGCCGTCATACAAAGGTGTTTTTTCCAAGCCGAAATGACGGCCGGTTGCCGGCATGAACTGCCACAGGCCGGATGCGCCGACGTGGGATTTGGCTTTGGTGACGAATGCACTTTCAATGAAGGGGAGGAGTGCGATTTCGGCGGGCATATTGCGTTTTTTTACTTCGGTTGCAATATGGTACATATAAGGTTTGCTGCGCGTGATGGTGCGGTCGAAATAGGCACCGTTTGCGGCGAATTTGCTTTCGTGGCGGCGGACCAGCTCGGAATTGACTTCGCTCATGCGGAAGTCTTTTTTCAATGAAGCCCACAGGCTGCCGGAACCGAAAGTTTTGGCTTTGGCTTGGTCGAGAAGGGCAGAATTGAGCCGCATCATTGCCATACCTGTTTGGTTGGGAGTGGCGTTTTGTGCGGCGGCCGCGCCGGAAACGGCGGATAAACCGGACAGCGTCAGGGCGATGGTTTTCAGTTTTGCCATAGTAGTCAATTATCAATATATATTATTCAGTCTCCGCGATGTTACTGTCTGATTCATGTGAACGTCAAGGATATGAGGGTAATTTACATATGACTGGAGCTTAATGATAAAATTTGTCGCGAAAATACGGCGGTTTGCGTATATATGCCGTTAAAATCAGATTAAGCAAAAGAACATGCTATAAAGAACATCCTATGATTTCCAAAAATTCCTCCCTGCTCGATTTCGACCGCGCCCACTTGCTTCATCCCTATACGTCCATGACCGCCCCGTTGCCTGTGTATCCGGTGCGCCGTGCGGAGGGCGTGCATATCGAATTGGCGGACGGTACGCGGCTGATTGACGGGATGTCGTCTTGGTGGTGTGCGATACACGGCTACAATCATCCCGTTTTGAATCAGGCGGTTGAGGCGCAGATTAAGCAAATGTCGCATGTGATGTTCGGCGGTTTGACGCACGAGCCGGCGGTGGAGCTGGGCAAATTATTGGTCGGGATTTTACCGCAGGGGCTGGACCGTATTTTTTATGCGGATTCGGGTTCGGTTTCGGTGGAAGTCGCGCTGAAAATGGCGGTGCAATACCAGCAGGCGCGGAGTTTGACGGCGAAGCAGAATATCGCGACGGTGCGGCGCGGGTATCACGGCGATACTTGGAACGCGATGTCCGTCTGCGATCCGGAAACGGGGATGCACCATATTTTCGGCAGCGCGTTGCCGCAGCGTTATTTTGTCGATAATCCGATAAGCCGTTTCGACGATGAATGGGATGAGGCGGATTTGCAGCCTGTTCGCGCCTTGTTTGAAGCGCATCATGCGGATATCGCCGCCTTTATTTTGGAACCGGTCGTGCAGGGCGCAGGCGGCATGTATTTTTATCATCCGCAGTATCTTCGCGGTTTGCGCGATTTGTGCGACGAATTTGATATCGTGTTGATTTTTGACGAAATTGCCACCGGATTCGGGCGCACGGGCAAGATGTTTGCTTGCGAACACGTGGAGGTCGTGCCGGATATTATGTGTATCGGCAAGGGCTTGAGCGGCGGCTATATGACGCTGGCGGCGGCAATCACTTCGCAAAAAGTCACCGAAACGATTTCGCGCGGCGAAGCGGGCGTGTTCATGCACGGCCCGACCTTTATGGCGAACCCGCTGGCGTGTGCCGTTGCCTGCGCTTCGGTCAAACTGCTTTTGTCCCAAGATTGGCAGGCAAATATCCGCCGCATCGAAAGCATCCTGAAAGGTCGTCTGAAAACCGCATGGGACATTCGCGGCGTGAAAGACGTGCGCGTTTTGGGTGCCATCGGCGTGATCGAGCTGGAAAAAGGCGTGGATATGGCGCGTTTTCAAGCGGACTGCGTGGCGCAGTGCATTTGGGTGCGCCCATTCGGCAGGCTGGTATACCTCATGCCGCCTTACATCATTTCAGACGACCTCTTGACCGAACTTGTCGACAAAACCGTACAAATCTTGAAGGAACACAGTAAATGAAAGGCGTTTACTTCGTCAGCGGCATAGACACGGACATCGGCAAAACCGTCGCCACCGGTATGTTGGCAAAACAATTGTTGCAGCGGGGCAAAAGCGTGATCACGCAAAAGCCCGTGCAAACCGGTTGCCAAAACATCGCCGATGACATCGCCGTCCACCGCAAAATCATGGGCATACCCATGCAGGAAGCCGACAAACAGCGGCTGACCATGCCCGAAATCTTCAGCTATCCCGCCTCGCCCCACCTCGCCGCCCGTCTGGACGGCAGGACTTTGGACTTGGACAAAATCCGCACCGCCACGCAGCAGCTAGCAGCACAATACGAAATCATCTTGGTCGAAGGCGCGGGCGGATTGATGGTTCCACTGATGGAAAACCTGTTGACCATTGATTATATTCAGCAACAGGATTATCCCGTCATTCTTGTTACCAGCGGACGGCTCGGCAGTATTAACCACACCCTGCTCAGCTTCGCCGCACTCAAGCAATACGGCATCAGCCTGCATAGCCTGATTTTCAACCACATCCACGACAGCCGTGACAAACACATCGCCCAAGACAGCTTGGCATATCTAAAGGGTCGTCTGAAAAAAGATTTTCCCGATGCGGAGTGGATGGAGTTGGATAAGGTGGAGACGGACGAAAGGTCGTCTGAAAACGATTAACACATGAAACACATCAATCTAAATCCCATGAATCCCCTTTTGAATTGGCAAGACAAACTTCCCGACGAACTGCCGCAGGGCTGGAACGAACGCGCCGCCGCCTTGTGCCAAGCGCAATCGCTGACCACCGCTTTACGCGCCTTGGGCGGCAGCTTTACGGTAAAAGTGCTGTATATGGGCGAATTGGACGGGCTGGGTAATTCATCTGGCGAAAACCATGCCGAAACCGCCGCCCCGCAATTTGTCCGCGATGTTTTGCTGCGTTTGGACGGCGTTCCCGTCGTACAGGCGCGCAGCGCGTGCAGCCTGCAATCGCAAGCCTGGCGCGGCGTATTGGATTGCGGCACGCAGCCTTTGGGCGAGCGGCTGTTTGACGGCACGTTGCCGCTGAAGCGTTCGGCGTTCGAGTTTTGCCTGATGGAAAACGCCGGCGGTCAGGACGATTTCAGACGACCTGTCGCCGCCCGCAGGTCTTATTTTGATTGGGATGGCGAGGTGTTGGAACTGACGGAATATTTTTTGGCGGGGTTGGCGCGGATCGTGCGCTAAACGTCGCGGCAATATAAGGAAAGGTCGTCTGAAACGGTTTTCAGACGACCTTTTTAATCTATTACAATTTCACCGAATGCTCGCGCGTTTCGTGGAACACGATGTCCGGCCAGCGTTCTTGCGTGAGTCCCAAATTCACGCGGTTGGGGGCGAGGTAGGCGAGGTTGCCGCCTGCGTCTATCGCCAGATTGCCCGCATTGGCTTTTTCAAACTCCGCCAGTTTTTTCTTGTCGTCGCACGATACCCAGCGTGCCGACCAGATGGATGCGTTGTCGAACACGGCTTCTACGCCGTATTCGTTGGCGAGGCGCGAGGTAACGACTTCAAACTGCAACACGCCGACCGCGCCCAAAATCAAATCTGCGCCGCTCATGGGTTTGAACACCTGCACCGCGCCTTCTTCGCCGAGCTGTTGCAAACCTTTTTGCAGTTGCTTGATTTTCAGCGGGTTTTTGATGCGGACGCTGCGGAACAGTTCGGGCGCGAAGAAGGGGATGCCGGTGAACGCCAGTTGTTCGCCTTCGGAGAAGCTGTCGCCGATTTGGATGTTGCCGTGGTTCGGGATGCCGATGATGTCGCCTGCGTAGGCTTCTTCCACCAGCTCGCGGTCGTGCGACATGAATGTAACCACGCTGGAGGCGGCGATTTCGCGGTTGATGCGCAGGTGTTTCATCTTCATGCCGCGCTCGAATTTGCCGGAGCAGACGCGCAAGAAGGCGATGCGGTCGCGGTGTTTCGGATCCATATTGGCTTGGATTTTAAAGATAAATCCAGAAAATTTCGGCTCGTCAGGCTCGACCATGCGCACGGTCGCGTCGCGCGGTTTCGGCGCGGGCGCCCAGTCAATCAATGAATTGAGGATTTCCTGAATGCCGAAGTTGTTAATCGCCGAACCGAAGAACACGGGCGTGAGTTCGCCAGCGAGAAATTCGTCGAGATTGAACTCGTTGGAAGCCGCCTGCACCAATTCGATTTCGTCGCGCAACTGCTGGATTTCCAGCGGAAAGCGTTGTTCCAGTTCGGGATTATTGATGCCTTTGATGATGTCGAACTCGTGCGGCAGGCGTTCGCCGCCCGCTTCAAAGAGATAGATTTCGTCGTTCAGGATGTGGTACACGCCCTTGAAGTTTTTGCCCATGCCGATAGGCCATGTGACGGGTGCGCAGCGGATTTTTAAAATATTTTCCACTTCGTCCAGCAATTCCAAAGAATCGCGTACTTCGCGGTCGTATTTGTTCATGAACGTCACAATCGGCGTATTGCGCAGGCGGCAGACGTTCAAGAGTTTGATGGTTTGCGCTTCCACGCCTTTTGCCGCGTCGATGACCATTAATGCGCTGTCCACGGCGGTTAAAACGCGGTAGGTGTCCTCGGAGAAGTCTTGGTGTCCCGGCGTGTCCAAGAGGTTGACGGTGTGGTCTTTGTAGTCGAACTGCATCACGCTTGATGCCACGGAAATGCCGCGCTGCTTCTCGATTTCCATCCAGTCAGAGGTGGCGAATTTGCCGGTTTTCTTGCCTTTTACCGTACCCGCGCTCTGAATCGCGCCTGAAAACAACAACAGTTTTTCGGTCAGCGTGGTTTTACCCGCGTCGGGGTGGGAGATGATGGCAAACGTGCGGCGGCGGCGCACTTGGTTGAGGATTTCTTGGGACATGGGCTTTCTTTGCAAAAAGGTTCAGGCCGCTTTTCCGACGGCCTGAGGAATGGTTGAGATGGCGGGGATTGTACAAAAAAACATTAATCGGTTCAATGATTAGGGGATAAAAAAGGTCGTCTGAAAGCTTTTCAGACGACCTTCTCTTGGATCGGCATCTTGTTTATTCGGTAATTTCTTCGACTATGGGGCTGTAAGTAGCACCGTCAAAGGTGGGCATAGGCGGGGGCAGCAGGTTGTTGAGGGTTAGGGCGGCGGGGTTCAGGGTAGGGTAGCCGCTAAAGGTTACGGTGTAGCCGCCGTTGGCAGTGCTGTGGATTTTGGCATGTGCACCCAAGGGGAAGGTGCTTTTATTGGTAATGTGTCCGAAGGGGAAGCCTGTCAGGACGGGGACTTTGGCGGTGCGTGAGACGTGGTTGACGACAGCGGAGAAGTCGTAGCTTGAGTCGTACACATCGCGGATGGTGCCCATACGGAAGTCGCCGAAGATGATGGCGCGTTGTTTTTGCAGGATGCCTGCAAGATAAAGCGTGTTCAACATGCGTTCGATGCGGTAGGGTTGTTCGCTGACGTCTTCGACGAACAGGATGCCGCCTTGGATGTCGGGCATATAGGGCGAGCCTGCGAGGGAGGCTAGGACGCTGAGGTTGCCGCCCCACAAAGTGCCCTCGACGTTGATGTTGGCGCGTTGGATGGTGGGAACGTCGATAATGTTGACGTTGTTGGTGGTGCCGCGGATGAACGAATCCATGGTGAAGACGCTGGGTTCGGGTTTGCCGAATTCGCTGTAAACCATAGGGCCGGCGAAGCTTGCCATATTGCCTTTGGCGAGCAGGGCGAGTTGGACGGCGCAAACGTCGCTGAAGCCGAAGAACAAGGTGCCGCGTTCGCGCATTCTGGCGCCGAGTGAAGCGAAGTCGATTTGCGGCAGGATGCGTGCCGCGCCGTAGCCGCCGCGCAAGCCCATGAGGACTTTGGGTGTTTCAACGCGGCCGGTGGCGACCTCTTGGAAGTCGGCGGCACGTTGGGCGTCGGAGCCGGCGAAGCGTTGATAGCGTCGGCTGCCTGCTTGTTGGTTGGTCACGGTAAAACCTGCGTTATAGAGGCGGGTCAAGCCTGCGTTGACGCGGTTGGGGTCTTCGGCAAAGCCGGAGGGGGCGACGACGCGGAGGAGGTTGTCGCCGGAGCGTGGGGGATGGTTGGTTTTGGGCTGCACGGGTTGGGCTTTCGCTGTGTTGCCGGTTTGAGTGGACGGGGTGACGGTAGTGCCGGTGCCGCAGGCTTGCAGCAGTCCGGCTCCGGCTGCGGCGGAGCAGGCGCGGAGGAAATGGCGGCGGGAGGTTTGCCAAGTCATATGGTTTCCTTTGGTTGGGTTTCAGACGACCTTGTCGGCAGGGTCGTCTGAAAATTGGTTGATATGCGGTATCCGATACGCCTATTGAGGTCGTCTGAACGTTACGCCAGCAGGGCTTTGACTTGTTCCGTCCAGTGGTCCGGCAGGGTCATGCCGTGTTCGCGGACGGGGGCTGCCCAAATCGGGGCGGGAAAGTTGGCATCGTTTTCAAAGCGGGCGATGACGTGCCAATGCAGATGGGGGACGACGTTGCCCAGGCTGGCAAGGTTGATTTTGGCGGGACGGAATACCTGGCGCATGGCGGCTTCGACTTTATACACCATTTCCATGATTTCGGCGCGTTCGGCGGCTGAAAGGTCGGTCATCTCGGCGATGTGGTCGTTCCAGATGACGCGGCAGAATGCCGGGGCTGAGGCTTCGTTGTGGACGGCGATGACGCGCAGGTTTGGGGTTCGCAGCAAAATGTCTTCGTTGTCTGCGGTGCAGATGGGGCAGGTCATGGGTTTTCTCGTTTGGATATGAGGGAACGGTTTGTCGGAAAGGAGAAAGGTCGTCTGAAAACTTAATCCATCGTTTTCAAACGACCTTCGATGATTTTATTTTCCGCGCATCAGCTCGAAGAAATCGTCGTTGTTTTTGGAATCTTTGAGTTTGCCCACCAAAAATTCGGTGGCCTCGATTTCGTCCATCGGATGCAAGAATTTGCGTAAGAGCCACATGCGCTGCAACTGGTCGTTCGGTACCAGCAGCTCTTCGCGGCGTGTGCCGGATTTGTTGATATTGATGGCGGGGAACAGGCGTTTTTCCGCCATGCGGCGGTCGAGGTGCAGCTCCATATTGCCTGTACCTTTAAATTCTTCGTAAATTACGTCGTCCATGCGGCTGCCGGTTTCTACCAAAGCGGTCGCAATAATGGTGAGCGAGCCGCCTTCTTCTACATTGCGCGCTGCGCCGAAGAAGCGTTTGGGGCGGTGGAGGGCATTGGCATCTACGCCGCCGGTGAGGATTTTGCCGGAGGTCGGCACGACGGTGTTATAGGCGCGGGCGAGGCGGGTAATCGAGTCAAGCAGGATGACCACGTCTTTTTTGTGTTCCACCATACGCTTGGCTTTTTCAATCACCATTTCGGCCACTTGAACATGGCGCTGCGCCGGTTCGTCGAAGGTGGAGGAAACCACTTCGCCGCGCACGGAACGGCTCATTTCGGTAACCTCTTCCGGACGTTCGTCAATCAACAAGACAATGAGTTCGACATCGGGATAGTTGGCGGTAATCGCGTGGGCGATGTTTTGCAGCATCACGGTCTTACCGGTTTTCGGCGGCGCAACCAACAGGGCGCGTTGTCCGCGACCGATGGGGGACACTAAATCAATGGCGCGGCCGGTAAGGTTTTCTTCAGCTTTAATGTCGCGCTCGAGTTTGAACTGTTTAGTAGGGAAAAGCGGGGTGAGGTTTTCGAAGAGGATTTTGTGTTTGCAGACTTCGGGATGATCGCCGTTGATGCTGTCGAGGCGGACGAGTGCAAAATAACGTTCGTTGTCTTTGGGTACGCGTACGCTACCTTCGATGGTGTCGCCCGTATGCAGGTTGAAGCGGCGGATTTGCGTGGGTGAGACGTAGATGTCGTCGGGACCTGCGAGGTAGGAGGTGTCTGCGCTGCGTAAAAAGCCGAAGCCGTCGGGCAGGATTTCGAGCGTGCCGGAACAGGTGAAGCTTTCGCCCTGCTTCATCATTTGTCGGACAATGGCGAATACGAGGTCTTGTTTGCGGAAACGGTTGGCGTTTTCAATGCCGTGTTCTTCTGCCATTTCCAAGAGTTTGGAAATGTGTAGGGTTTGTAGTTCTGAAACGTGCATGATTTTTGACAGTTGTATTGGAAAAGAATGGAATTCGGAAGACAGAGGTCGTCTGAAAAGAATGGTGTACGGAATGTACGGTGATTTTTGAGAAACCTGAATTGTAGGCAGTCGGAGGGCGGGTGTCAAATTTAGGCGGGGCAAGGTTTGTATGGCATAGGTTTTGTTGCATGGCCGGCAACATTGAATTGAAAAAGTCGTCTGAAATAGGTTTCAGACGACTTTTAGGAGAAACAACGATCTTCTACTGAAAGATTAGTATTTGTTCAGACGACCTTGGGGGAAAATACTGCGATAGGCGGTGTATATGCCGATCATTGCTACAGGGTAGAGAACCAGGTAAGTAATCAATAAGAAGATGAAGAACAAAATAAGGAAAGGGCCGGAGAGCGCGGTTGATTGCTGTATTGATGCTTCTGTTGCAAATGCGGAAATCATGACTATCATAAATATGAACCAAAACGCGATACCGATACCCAGCCAAATTAAGCCGTATACCAGCAGGGCTGGGATATTGCGGCGGCAGGCATTGAAGCTGGCCTTAATAGCGGCAACAGGGTTCATATCCTCCAACATGACAAAGGCGGGAGCCAGCCAAAACATCATGGAGTAAATGGCGATAATAACCAACAGGATAATAAATAAAATCGGAAAGGCCGGCATAAAGTCTGCCCTTAAGAAATTTCCGTTGGCGAATATGCTGAAAGGAATAACAACGGCCAAAGCTAAAAGCAGGCATACGACGATACTCAGCAGTAAAAGAATCAGGAATGCTCCGCTTTTTTTAATCGAAAATCCGGCAAACAGAGAGCCGAAGTTGAAATTCTTACCTTGCGCGGTTTGGGCTGCAAGCAGCACGATGCCACCGAGGAAACAAAAGCCTACCCAATAGAAAAACAGATTGAAGAGCAATTCTCGGATTATTATGGTTGAGGTGAAATCATTGAAATTATTGAAATCAGCGGGCGGGCTTTCAATGCCTAGCAAACCGAATAGAAAACCTACCGCGATAGGAATAAGGCTGATTAAAATAATTGCGCCCATCCATTTGAATTTGTTTTTACTGAAAATACGCCATGAGTCGGTAAACCAGCTTACCCCTTCGCCTGCGCGTAGACGTTTGGGTTCGTTGACGGAGTTTTGGGGGGTGATAGGGTGCTGGGAAGGTTGCAGTGTTTCCATAAAAATAATTTCCAAGTTTACAGATGAGAAAGGCTATCATTATATCATAAGTGTATATGGTTATTTGTTGAGAGTTTGACAAAAGGTCGTCTGAAAATTTTTCAGACGACCTTTGTGTTTGGCATGAGGCAGTTTATAGCGTACCAAGATAAATTGCAGATGGGTTATTGGGCGATATGTTTCGAAATCTATCGGCAGACGGTTTTCTGTTTTGGGAAGGATACGCTTAAAGAAACGTTGGCGGCTTGCTGTCTGTCAGCTGAACCAAAAGCGGAAAACCAAATAAAAAACCAATGCCAACACGCCCGCCCAAACGATCAGCATAAATCCTGCAACGGCCTGCCCTAATCGGTAAACGGGATTTTTACGTTCGTCTTCAGGCAGGGAAGGTTGGGTGTTTTTAGGTTCGGTCATGTTGTCGGCTCCCGTCGGTAATCGGATAAAGGCGTAAGGTTACGCCGTGGTGGGGAAAGATTCAAGTTTGCTGCATTTTTACAGTGAGACCTTTGCAAAAATAGTCTGTTAACAAAATTTGACGCATAAAAATGTGCTAAAAAATTTTCAATTGGCTAAAACCTTTCTGATATTGAGAAAAAAGTAGAAGAAATCAGGGAGGTTCTTCATTTTGAAAATGGTATTGAGCATAAAAATTTAATAACTCATGTTATTGCAAAGGTCTCACAGTGGGATTTCTTTAAGAAGCCTGTTGCCGTCATGGCGGGCTGTTCCGCTATAATCCTTGTTTTCCGAATATCTTTCTTTAAAGAGAGGGGGATATGAAAATCCGTACCAAAATCTGCGGTATCACCCGCCCCGAGGATGCCCTTGCCGCCGCCGAAGCGGGCGCGGATGCCGTCGGGCTGGTGTTTTACTCGAAAAGCAAACGCGCGGTAATGGCGGCGCAGGCGAAGGAAATCGCGGCGGTGCTGCCGCCATTTGTGTCGGTGGTCGCGCTGTTTGTGAACGAGCAGTCGGACGTTATCCGCGAAATCCTGCACCAAGTGCCGATAGACGTGATTCAGTTTCACGGCGACGAAGACGATGATTTCTGCCGTCAGTTTGACCGGCCGTATCTCAAAGCCGTGCGCGTGCAGTCCGCCGCCGATATTCAGACGGCCTGCGCCAAGTTCCCCAACGCGCGCGCGCTGTTATTCGACGCTTACCATCCGACCGAATACGGCGGCACGGGGCAGAGTTTCGATTGGACGATGCTGCCGGAAGATTTGGGCAAACCGTGGATTTTGGCGGGTGGGTTGACGCCCGAAAACGTCGCCGATGCGGTGAAAACCAGCGGCGCGGCGGCGGTGGACGTGTCCGGTGGGGTGGAAAGCTCGGCAGGGATTAAAGACAAGAAAAAAATAGCGGCGTTTGTGGCGGCTGCAAAGGTTGTCTGAAAACTGAAAATCTGATTTTCAGACGGCCTTTGTTGATAAAGGAATGAGATGGAACGTTATTCTGTACATTTGAAACTGCTGGGGATGGCGGTGTTGTGGGGTGCGTCTTGGCCGATGGGGCGGATGCTGGGGCAGTCGCTGCCGCCGCTGACGGGCGGGGCGGTTCGGTTTGTGTTGGCTTCGTTTTTGTTGTTGGGCTGGTTGTTTGCGCGCAGCAGGTTTGCGACCTTGGCGGCTTTGTCGGCACGGCAATGGCTGGGCTTGACGGTGGCCGCTTCCGTCGGAGTGTGCGGCTATGCGGTGTTTTTCATGCTGGGTTTGCAGGCGATGCCGGCGGGTAAGGCGGCGGTGGTCGTGGCGGTGAATCCCGTGCTGACGCTGCTGCTGGCGGCTTGGCTTTTCGGCGAACGTTTAAACGCGAAGATTTTGGCGGGTATGCTGCTGGCGGTCTGTGGTGCGATAACGGCGGTAACGCAAGGGCAGCCGTTGACGGTGTTGTCGGGCGGCATCAAGGCGGGGGAGTGGCTGATTTTCGGCTGTGTGGTCTGCTGGGCGGCTTATACTTTAATCGGACGTGCGGTTTTGCGCGGGATAGACGCGCTGACGGTAACGGCGGCAACGTCGTTCATCGGCGCGCTGATGTTGTCGGCGGTAGCGTTGTGGACGGACGGACTGCCGTTTGATGCAATGGCGGCGATGGATGCACGCGGTTGGACGGCATTGGCGTGGCTGGTCATCGGCGCAACGGTATTGGCCTACGCGTGGTATTTCGAAGGCGTGAAGACTTTGGGCGCAGGCAGCGCGGCGGCGTATATTACGTTGGTGCCGATTTTTGGTATGCTGTCTTCGGCGTGGGTTTTGGGCGAACCGCTGCATATTTCGCTGGTTGCGGGCTGCGCGGCGGCAGTCGGCGGCATGACGCTGATGCGGTACGGGCAGAAGGTCGTCTGAAAAGGCGGCAACCGGCTGCTTTGTGTTCAATATTTTTTATTAAGGAAATCATGATGTCTGCCCCGCTTGAAATCGAAACTCACCCTTTTCCTGCCTTGCTGCCGCCGCAGGCGACGGTAATGATGATGGGGACGTTTCCGCCCAAGGAAGACAAACGCGCGATGCAGTTTCATTATCCGAATTTCCAAAACGATATGTGGCGCGTCTACGGGCTGGTGTTTTTTAATGATGCGGCGCATTTCCAAAGGTCGTCTGAAAAAGCGTTTGATGAGGAGAAAATCAAGGCGTTTTTGCGCGAACGGGGGATTGCGTCCTGCCCGACCGTGTTGAAGGCTGTGCGGGAACACGGCAATGCGTCCGACAAGTTTTTGCAAGTGGTCGAAACCATCGATTTGGCGGCGGTGTTGGCGCAGATGCCCGACTGCCGACATATCTGCACTACCGGCGGCAAGGCGACGGAAGTCCTGCTCGATATTCAGGGCGGCGGTATCAAAATGCCGAAAACGGGCGAAACCGTGCCGTTTCCGTTTGCCGGACGGGATTTGACCCTAACCCGCCTGCCGTCCACTTCGCGCGCTTATCCTTTGAGTTTGGCGAAAAAGGCGGCGGCGTATCGGGCGTTTTTCGAAATGGCGGGTTTGGTATAAGGTACTTATACTGTATTTACATCCTGCCTGTGCAAGGATGAGTTGCCGTGGGGTACATACTTGGAGGTTTTAAGATACGGATGTTTGAGAAACAGTTTCTTAAATTCAAACATGGCTTCCCGCCTGTGCGGGAATGACGGCAGGCAGAGGGTGCCTTATTATTAAAGGTCAAATGAACCGTTATAGTGGATTAACTTTAAACCAGTACGGCGTTGCCTCGCCTTAGCTCAAAGAGAACGATTCTCTAAGGTGCTGAGGCACCAAGTGAATCGGTTCCGTACTATATGTACTGTCTGCGGCTTCGTCGGTCTTGTCCTGATTTAAATTTAATCCAATATATCTGTATTAACGCGGCGGTATTCGGTAAAAAAGGTCGTCTGAAAACCTTAAATCTGGGTTTTCAGACGACCTTTTGTCCTGATGGGGCTGTCTTTATTTGTTGGCGTTCAGATAAAGATTGATCAGGCGGGTGGTGGAGCTGTCGTGTTTTTGTACGCCGGTTTCGCCGGTCAGCTCGGCGAGGATGGTTTTGGCGAGCTGTTTGCCGAGTTCGACGCCCCATTGGTCGAAGCTGTTGATGCCCCAAATGATGCCTTGGACGAAGGTTTTGTGTTCGTACATGGCGATCAGGCTGCCCATGTTGCGGGGGTTGATTTTGTCCATGAGGATGAGGTTGGTCGGGCGGTTGCCTGAGAAGGTTTTGTGCGGAACCAGCTCTTCGATGCGCTCTGCTTCCATGCCTTGGGCCTTGAGTTCGGCGCGGACTTCGTCGGGGGTTTTGCCGCGCATGAAGGCTTCGGCTTGGGCGAAGACGTTGGCGAGTAGGATTTCATGGTGGCCGCGCAGGTTGCTGCGTTTTTCAAGCGAGGCGATGAGGTCGATCGGGGTGATGTGGGTACCTTGGTGCAGCAGTTGGAAGAAGGCGTGCTGACCGTTGATACCGGTTTCGCCCCAGATGATGGGGGAGGTTTCGTAGCCGACTGCTTTGCCGTCGAGGGTAACTTGTTTGCCGTTGCTCTCCATGTCGAGCTGCTGGATGAATTTGGGCAGGCGGTGGAGGTGTTGGTCGTAAGGCGCGATGACGTGGCTGCCACCGCCGTAGTAGTTGATGTACCAGATGCCGATGAGGGCAAGGATGACGGGCATGTTGCGCTCGAGCGGGGTGTTGATGAAGTGTTGGTCCATCAGGTGCGCGCCGTTGAGCATTTCGATGAAGTTTTCTTTGCCCAAATAGAGCATGATGGGCAGGCCGATGGCTGACCATAGGCTGTATCGTCCGCCGACCCAGTCCCAAAATTCGAACATGTTGGCGGTGTCGATGCCGAACTCGGCAACGGCTTTTTGGTTGGTGGAGACGGCGACGAAGTGTTTGGCGACGGCGGCTTCGTCGCCTGCATGGTCAAGGAACCATTTGCGCGCGGTCAGGGCGTTGGTGAGGGTTTCTTGGGTGGTGAAGGTTTTGGAGGCGATGATGAAGAGGGTGGTCTCGGGGTGGACTTTGGACAATACGTCGCGCAGTTGGGAGCCGTCCACGTTGGAGACGAAGTGCATGTTGAGGCGGGGGTGTCCGAAGGGCTTGAGCGCGGTACACATCATCAGCGGGCCGAGGTCGGAGCCGCCGATGCCGATGTTGACGATGTCGGTGATGACTTGGTTGGTATAGCCTAACCAGCTGCCGCTGCGGACTTCGTGTGCGAATTCGCCCATGCGTTGGAGGACGTGGTTGACTTTGGGCATGACGTCTTCGCCGTCAACGACGATGGGGGAGTTGGTGCGGTTGCGCAGGGCGACGTGGAGGACGGCGCGGTTTTCGGTGGTGTTGATTTTTTCGCCGCGGAACATCTGCTGCATGCGTTCGGGTACGCCGGCTTCACGGGCAAGCTCGAACAACAGTGCCATGGTTTCGTCGTTGATGCGGTTTTTGGAGTAATCCAGCGTCAGTCCGCCGACTTGCAGCCAGTAGCGTTCGGCACGCTGCGGGTCTTGATCGAACATTTCGCGCATGTGTTGTTCTTTGGTTTCGTCAAAATGTATCCATAATTTTGACCAAGCCGGTAAGTCGTGAAGGTGTTTCATCGGATGCTCCTGAGGTTGGACGGTTTTGTGGGAAAACGGCCGCGAGGTCGTCTGAAACGGGAACGGGCGGGTTTCCGTTTTTAGGGTTGGGTGTGAATGCGGGGTCTGCCGTTATTTGGGTTGGGTGTCAATATTGAAGAAAAACGGCGGCACTGATTTTTTGGTCGGTATTTTCAGACGACCTTGGGATATGTCGGGTCGTCTGAAAATGTATAGTGGCTTAACTTTAAACCAGTACGGTGTTGCCTCGCCTTGCCGTACTATCTGTACTGTCTGCGGTTTCGTCGTCTTGTCCTGATTTAAATTTAATCCACTATATTGTTTAGTCTTTGTCGTAATCGATGTGTTTGTTGTGTATGCTTTTTTTGCTTTTTTGCAGTTGCAGGCTGGCGGCATCGCCCAAGCGCAGGGCGAGTCCGATGGCGAGGATGTCGATGACGGCGAGTTGCAGCAGGCGGGACACCATGGGGGTGTAGAGTTCGGCGTTTTCCTGCGTGGCGATGCTCAATACGCAGTCGGCAAGCTGTGCCAGCGGGGAGTCGTTGCGGGTCAGGGCGATGACGGACGCGCCGTTTTCTTTGGCGATGCTGACGGCGTCTAAAAGCTCGATGGACGAGCCGGTGTTGGAAATGGCGACGACGACGTCTTGGTCGGACAGGACGGAGGCTGCCATCAGTTGGGTGTGGGTATCGACGTAGGCGACGGTGGAAATGCCGAAGCGGAAGAATTTGTGTTGCGCGTCTTGGGCGACGATGCCGGAGTTGCCGACGCCGTAGAATTCGACACGGCGCGCGTGCATCAGGGTGGCGATGGCGTTTTCCAGCTCGGATTCTTTCAGGAAGCGGCGTTCGCCCAAAATGGAGGCGGCGGCGTTGCCCAATACTTTTTCGACAACGATGCTCATGTCGTCGTCGGCGTTGAGCTCTTCATGGACGTAGGGCATACCTTCGTGGCCTATGCTGGCGGACAGGGCGAGTTTGAACTCGGGCAGTCCTTTGTAGCCCAGGCTGCGGCAAAAACGGATGACGGTCGGCTGGCTGACGGATGCGCGCTCGGCGATTTCGGCGACGGCGGCATGGACAAACCATTTGGGTTCCGCCAAGGCGCATTCGGCGACTTTGCGTTCCGCGCCCGACAGGTTTGACAGTGATTCGCTGATTTTGCTTAACATAAATATGCCCTTCGGTGTGTGCCGCCCCGCGGCGGGGCGGCTTGTGTGATTAAACGTTTTTCAAGTGGTTGTCGAGTGCCGCCGCTGCGCCGGTGATGCCCGGAAATTCGCTTAAGACGACATAGACGGGAATCGCGGCGAGATAGGCTTCGAAACGGCCTTTGTTTTCAAAGCGGCTGCGGAAAGGTGAGGTTTTAAAATATTCCAAAACGCGGGGGATGATGCCGCCGCACAAATATACGCCGCCGCGCGCGCCCAGCGTCAGGGCGAGGTTGGAGGCGACCGTGCCGAGCATGGCGCAGAAGATGTCCAAAGTCTGACGGCAGAGCGGGGACGTGCCGCTTAAGGCTTTTTCGGTGATTTCGGACGGTTTGAGGCGGTAGTTTTTCAGTTTGTCGCGTTTGGCGAGTGCCTCGTAAATCAGGCTCAAACCTGCGCCGCTGAGGAAGCGTTCGGCGGAGACATGGCCGTATTTGTTTTTCGCATACTGCCAAATCAAAACTTCCATGTCGTCAAACGGCGGGAAACTGGAATGGCCGCCTTCGCCGGCAAGCGCGACCCAGCCTGCGGGGCTGTGCACCAGTCCGCTCACGCCCAAACCGGTTCCCGGCCCGATGACGGCTTTGGGGGCAAATTCGATGGGTTTATGCCCGCCTACCTGCATCAGGTCTTTGCTTGAAGTCTGCGTTACCGCCAATGCCTGCGCGGTAAAGTCGTTCAAGAGGATGAGGGTGTCCAGCTCCAATGCCTGACGGGTGGTTTCGATAGAAAACGCCCAATGGTGGTTGGTCATTTGCACCCAGTCGCCCAAAATCGGGTTGGCGATGGCGAATGCGGCGTGCCGGACTTCGGCTCCGCCTGCCTGTTCCAAATAGGCTTTGGCGGCATCGACGATGGTGTCGTAGTCTTTGCACGGCAAGACTTGGGCTTTTTCAATCTGCTGCGGGGCGGTTTCGAGCGCGAAGCGGGCGTTGGTGCCGCCGATATCGGCAACCAGGCGCGGATAGTTTTTGCCGACGGGTTGTTGAATATCAGTTTGAGTAGAAGACATGGCAGTTTACTCCTTGATGGTTCAATACCAGGCTGGTCGGATATTCCAAATCGGCGCGCGCGGCGGCTTTGTCGAACACGGCTTTTTTCTCCGCGCCCTGAATCGCCAAAAAGACGTTTTCCGTTTTGGCGATGGCGCCCAAGGTCATGCTGACGCGCTCGTGCGGCGCGGTAACGGGCGTGGTGTGGATGAGGGTCGGGTCGTCTGATTCGTTGATGGCTGCCTTCAGTTGCGGCGCTTGCGGGAAGAGGGAGGCGGTATGTCCGTCGCTGCCCATGCCCAAAATCAGTACGTCAGGTTGTTTGTAATGTTTCAGCGCGTAGGCAACGACGCTGTCGGGTTGTAATTTAGTTTCAGTTTTGCCCGCTTCGACAACGGGAATCCAAGTTGCTGCGGCGGCTTTGTTTTGCAGCAGGTATTCGTGTGCCAAGGCAGTGTTGCTGTCGGCGTGGGTCGTCGGCACGATGCGCTCGTCAACCAAAGTGATGCCGACTTTTTGCCAGTCCAAATCTTTTTGCGACAAGGCTTGGAAGAAGGGAATCGGCGAGCGGCCGCCGGAAACCGCCAACACTGCGCTGCCTTTGTTATCCAGCGCGTTTTGCAGCGCGGCGGCGACTGCGTCTGCTAAAGCCTCTGAAGCGGCTGCTGCGTTTTCGTATTCATGCCAAACGAACATAAAAGTGTCCTTTCTCTGTTTTCAGACGACCTTTTGTTAAGAAGGGGGCAGGAGGTCGTCTGAAAGGCAGTGTTTGTGAGCGGGAAAGTAAGTGAGAGCCTGTATTGTCGATGGCGGCGCGAATGTCGGCGGAAACGCCTAATCTGCCGCCTTATGGTTTTCAGACGACCTTTTTGAACCGTGAACGCTTCAAGCAAAGGTCGTCTGAAAAGGCTTTACTGGTCTTCGTGCCACTTGTGTCCGTCGCGCGCCAACAGTTCGCGGGCGGCTTCCGGGCCCCATGAATGCGCGTCGTAGCCGTGCGGCGGGGTGGTGTTGCTTGCCCAGTTTTCCAGAATCGGCATCACATATTCCCAAGCGGCTTCGAGTTCGTCGCGGCGGTTGAAGAGGGCGAGCTTGCCGTTGATGACGTCCAGCAGCAGGCGTTCGTAAGCTTCGGCGCGGCGGCCTTCGAGGACTTTTTCCAAGTCGGCTGCCAGCGGCACGATTTCGACTTTGTTGCCTGCACCCGGTGCTTTCATCTGCGTATAGAGGCGTACGGATTCGGTCGGCTGCAATTCGATAACCAAACGGTTTGGCGCGGCTTGGCTGTTTTCAAAAATATGGTTTTGCAGCGGACGGAAGTTCAATACGATTTCCGCCACTTTGCCCGCCATGCGTTTGCCGGTACGCAGGTAGAAAGGAACGCCTTTCCAGCGGTCGTTTTCGATTTCGGCTTTGATGGCGACGTAGGTTTCGGTGAAGCTGTCTTGCGGAACGTTGATTTCTTGCAGATAGCCGTTCATGCCTTTGGCGGCGGTGTATTGTCCGCGAACGACGTTTTCGTTGACGGATTCGATGGTCAGCGGTTTTAATGATTTGATGACTTTGACTTTTTCATCGCGTACCGCGTCGGCATCCAAGCTGGCGGGTGCTTCCATCGCGGTCATGCACAGCATTTGCATCAGGTGGTTTTGCACCATGTCGCGCAGCGCGCCGGTAATGTCGTAGAACTCGCCGCGCTCTTCCACACCGAGCTGTTCGGCGATGGTCAGTTGTACGCTTTCGATGTATTTGTTGTTCCACAACGGCTCGAACATCACGTTGGCAAAACGCAGCGCCAGCAGGTTTTGCAGGCTTTCTTTGCCTAAGTAGTGGTCGATGCGGTAGATTTGGCTTTCTTTGAAGTAGCGGGCGACATCGGTATTGATTTGTTGGGAAGAGGCGAGGTCGGTACCCAGCGGTTTTTCCAAAACGACGCGCGCGTTGTCGGCATTCAGGCCGACTTTGGCAAGGTTTTCGCAGGCTTGCGCAAAGAATTTCGGCGCGGTGGAAAGATAGATGATGACGTTGTCGGTCTCTTTGCGGGCTTTGACTTTTTCGCCCAAAGCGGCAAAATCGGCTTCTTGGGTAACGTCGACTTTCAAATATTCGATGCGTTTGACGAACGATGCCCAAGCGTCGTCTGAAAAGTTTTGTTTGACATGGATTTTGGAGTTGGTTTCCACTTTTGCCAAAAAGCCCGCCGTATCCAAATCGCTGCGGCTGACACCTAAAATACGACCCTGAGGATTGAGCAACCCTGCAACGTGCGCCTGATACAGACAAGGCAGCAGCTTACGCATTGCCAAATCGCCGGTCGCGCCGAACAACACCAAATCAAAATTTGTTTGTGTACTCATCGTTTTATCTCTCGTTGAGGAAGGCCTTGTGCCGGTGCCGCCGGATGCCGTGAAAGACGGGCGGTTTCGGCAGAAAAGCAATGGAAACCAATCGCCTGCATCAAAATTTCAAAACAGGCGGGCTAATGAGTAGTAATACTACACATGGCTACACATTTTGTCTATTCTCATTTTTACAAATTATTTGACTTAGTTTAAAAGTTTGATGAGTTTGGTCTGGTAGATTTTCACAAATGACGCATATCACGATTTAAATCAAATTTCTTACATTTAGCGGATTATTTTGTAACTAAATTACAGGTTTTGTATTATAATAGCCTGCATAGATAGAGTGAGGCTTTCAGACGACCCCTTGCATGGTTTGAAAGGTCGTCTGAAACGCTGAACGCCCCACACCCAATACAAAAAATCAGAAACGCGCAAACAAAAATCCCATACCACCCCTTCCGACAGGAGACCGAACATGAATCCCACTCCTATCCACCCCAAGCTCGCCGAAATCACCGAGCGCATCATCGAACGCAGCCGTCCGACCCGCGAAAAATATCTGGCGAAAATCCGCAGCGCCAAACAAATGGGACGGCTGGAGCGCAACCAGCTCGGTTGCAGCAACCTGGCGCACGGCTACGCCTCCATGCCCAAAAGCATCAAAATCGAAATGCTTCAGGACACCGTTCCCAACTTAGGCATCATTACAGCCTACAACGACATGGTTTCCGCACACCAGCCGTTTAAAGACTTCCCCGACCAAATCAAAGACGAAGCGCAGAAAAACGGCGCGACCGCCCAAGTCGCCGGCGGTACGCCCGCCATGTGCGACGGCATCACGCAAGGCTACGCCGGTATGGAATTGTCGCTGTTCTCCCGCGACGTCATCGCCATGAGTACCGCCATCGGTCTGTCGCACCAAATGTTTGACGGCAGCCTGTTTATGGGTGTTTGCGACAAAATCGTGCCGGGTTTGATGATAGGCGCGCTTTCGTTCGGTCATATTCCCGGCATCTTCGTTCCCGCAGGCCCGATGTCCAGCGGCATAGGCAATAAAGAAAAAGCCCGCACCCGCCAGCTTTTCGCCGAAGGCAAAGTCGGCCGCGATGCCTTACTCGAAAGCGAAATGGGTTCTTACCACAGCCCAGGTACCTGCACTTTCTACGGTACGGCAAACTCCAACCAAATGATGATGGAAATGATGGGCGTACACCTGCCCGCCGCCGCTTTCGTCCACCCTTATACCGACCTGCGCGAAGCCCTGACCCGCTACGCTGCCGGACACCTCGCGCGCGGCATCAAAAACGGCACCATCAAACCCTTGGGCGAAATGTTGACCGAAAAATCCTTCATCAATGCCCTGATTGGTTTGATGGCAACCGGCGGCTCGACCAACCACACCATGCACCTCGTTGCCATGGCGCGCGCCGCAGGCGTGATTTTGAATTGGGACGACTTTGACGAAATTTCTTCCATCATCCCGCTGCTCATCCGCGTGTACCCCAACGGCAAAGCCGACGTGAACCACTTTACCGCAGCAGGCGGCCTGCCTTTCGTTATCCGCGAATTACTGGACGCAGGTCTGTTGCACGACGATGTCGATACCGTCGTCGGACACGGTATGCGCCACTACACCAAAGAACCTTTCCTCATCGACGGTAAACTCGAATGGCGCGAAGCCCCCGAAACCAGCGGCAACGACGATATCCTGCGTAAAGCCGACAACCCGTTCTCCCCGGACGGCGGTCTGCGCCTGATGAAAGGCAACATCGGACGCGGCGTGATTAAAGTGTCCGCCGTGCGCGAAGGCTGCCGCATCATCGAAGCGCCCGCCATCGTGTTCAACGACCAACGCGAAGTGTTGGCGGCATTTGAACGCGGCGAGTTGGAACGCGATTTTGTCTGCGTCGTCCGCTACCAAGGCCCGCGCGCCAACGGGATGCCCGAGTTGCACAAACTGACCCCGCCTTTGGGTATCCTGCAAGACCGCGGCTTCAAAGTGGCGCTGCTGACCGACGGCCGTATGTCCGGCGCGTCCGGCAAAGTACCCGCGTCCATTCACATGACGCCCGAAGCCCTGATGGGCGGCAACATCGCCAAAATCCGTACCGGCGACCTGATCCGCTTCGACTCCGTTACCGGCGAACTCAACGTCCTGATTAACGAGGCCGAATGGAACGCCCGCGAAGTCGAACACATCGACTTGAGCGCGAACCAACAAGGCTGCGGCCGCGAACTCTTCGCCAACTTCCGCAGCATGACCAGCAGCGCAGAAACCGGCGCCATGAGCTTCGGCGGCGAATTTGCCTGATGTACGTTTCAGACGACCTTTTCAAACGGAAGGTCGTCTGAAAAATTATTGAAGCCGTTTAAAACAGACGTAGCAACTGTCGGATTCAAGAATCCGACCTACAGCCCCAATGGTCGTCTGAAACTTAAACCACCATCCCGTTTGAACGCAGCAAACATAGCGTGGGCTTTGCCCACGAACAAAACCAAAGACGTAGGTCGGATTCTCGAATCCGACGTTATC
>NZ_KV814894.1:70218-73211 GCF_001814135.1 Neisseria sp. HMSC067H09
GTAGGTCGGATTCTCGAATCCGACGTTATCAGGGCATTTGTCGGATACGAGTATCCGAATACAGCCTCTAAAGGTCGTCTGAAAACTTAAAACCCCGTTCCATTTGAACGCAGCAGACGTAGCGTGGGCTTTGCCCGCGAACAAAACTAAAGACGTAGACGTAGGTCGGATTCTCGAATCCGACGTTATCAGGGTATTTGTCGGATACGGGTATCCGAATACAGCCCCAAAGGTCGTCTGAAAACTTAAACCTCCGTTCCGTTTGAATGCAGCAGACGTAGCGTGGGCTTAGCCCGCGAAAAAAACAAAGACGTAGGTCGTCTGAAAACTTAAACCCCGTCCCATTTGACCTCAACAAAAACGACAACCCCATCCCCATCCCACCTGGAGAATCGAAATGTCCAAACTGACCCCACGCGAAATCCTGACTGCCGGCGCAGTCGTGCCCGTCATGGCGATTGACGACTTAAGCACCGCCGTCGATTTGTCCCACGCCCTTGTCGAAGGCGGCATCCCCACCCTCGAAATTACCCTGCGCACCCCCGTCGGCCTCGACGCCATCCGCCTGATTGCCAAAGAAGTGCCCAACGCCATCGTCGGCGCGGGTACGGTAACCAACCCCGAGCAGCTTAAAGCCGTCGAAGACGCAGGCGCGGTTTTCGCCATCAGCCCGGGTTTGCACGAGTCCCTCGCCAAAGCCAGCCACAACAGCGGCATCCCCCTGATTCCGGGCGTTGCTACTCCGGGCGAAGTCCAACTGGCTTTGGAACACGGCATCGATACCCTCAAACTCTTCCCCGCTGAAGTCGTCGGCGGCAAAGCCATGCTCAAAGCACTCTACGGTCCTTATGCCGACGTGCGTTTCTGCCCGACCGGCGGCATCAGCCTCGCCACCGCGCCCGATTACTTGGCACTGCCCAACGTCTTGTGCGTCGGCGGCTCATGGCTGACCCCGAAAGAAGCCGTTAAAAACAAAGACTGGGACACCATCACCCGCCTTGCCAAAGAAGCGGCGGCATTGAAACCCAAAGCCTGATTTGCAACACCCCAAAGGTCGTCTGAAACCGTTTTCTAGGGTTTCAGACGACCTTGTTCTTTCAGGCGGCGTATATTCGGACGAAATCCGCTATAATCCGTACGATTTTTTTCCATTTCGCGGTTCGCAAACCTCCCGCGTTACCAAAACTAGGATTCACCATGCAAAACCAACAAGCCTTGGTCATCTTCTCCGGCGGCCAGGACTCCACCACCTGCCTGATTCAGGCGATTCAAACCTACGGGCGCGAAAACGTCCAAGCCATCACTTTCCAATACGGGCAACGCCACGCCGTCGAGCTGGAACGCGCCCGCTGGATCGCGCAGGATTTAGGCGTCAAACAAACCGTACTCGACTTGAGCCTGATGCAGCAGATTACGCACAACGCCCTGATGGACGACACCGCCGCCATCGAAACCGCTTCAGACGGCCTGCCCAATACCTTCGTAGACGGACGCAACGCCCTGTTCCTGCTCTACGCCGCCATCTACGCCAAAGGACAGGGCATCAGGCATATCATCGCTGGCGTGTGCGAAACCGACTTCTCCGGCTATCCCGACTGCCGCGACGTGTTCGTCAAATCCATGAATGTTACCCTCAATCTGGCGATGGACTACGCCTTCCAAATCCATACCCCGCTGATGTACCTGACCAAAGCGCAAACTTGGGCGCTGGCGGACGAAATGGGCGCGCTGGACTACATCCGCGAACAGACCCATACCTGCTACAACGGCATCGTCGGCGGCTGCCATGAATGCCCGAGCTGCGTGTTGCGCGAGCGCGGGCTGGCGGAATATTTGGAAAGTAAAAGGGTCGTCTGAAAATACAACCATCATCCGATACAAGCCTTATCATGACCAAACTTTATATGTTCTATCTCGGCGGTAACGCAGGACGCTCCAATATAGAAGTGCACGATATCCAATTTGCCGTGTGCGACGATTACCGTGAAGCCATCCCTGCGCTCAAAGCCGCATGGTTCGGCGATGCGGACAAAATCCACATTGACGGCTGGCAGGTTGTCGAATGGGTGGACGGTTACGATGTTGACGTATCCGATACCGCCGAGCCGCAGGGGTCGTCTGAAAACGTCCCGCACCTGTATTTCGTCAATGTCGGCGGTTATCGCGCGGGGCAGCTTGCCGAGGCGCACGCTTTCGGACTGTTCGTTGCCGCCACGCCCGCCGAAGCCAAACACAAAGCCCTGCAAACCCTGTTGACCGACCATATCCAGCAGCATAAAGACAATTTAAAAGACGTGGACAACCTGCTCCGGCTCGACCGCATCGGCAATCACACCATCCGCCTGACCCCGAATCCGCACGGCAAGCCTGCCGAAATGGGCTTTCAGGGTTATTTACCGATTTAAAGTACCCACCATGAAAATTACCAAGATATTCACCTTCGACTCCTCGCACATGCTCGACGGGCATGACGGCAAATGCCAAAACCTGCACGGGCATACCTACAAACTCGAAATCACCGTTTCAGACGACCCCATACGGGGTGGCGCGAAAGACGGCATGGTGATGGATTTCACCGACCTCAAAGCCGCCGTCAAAAAACACATTACCGACCCCTTCGACCACGCGTTTATCTACCACGGCGGCAACGGCCGCGAATGCCAAATCGCCGCGCTCTTGGAGGGCTGGAACATGAAAACCCTGTGCCTGCCCTGCCGCACCACTGCCGAAAATATGGCGGTCGAAATGTATGATCGTTTGAAAAACGCGGGGCTGAAAGTGTGCAGCGTGAAATTGTGGGAAACGCCGACATCGTGTGCGGAGTATGAAGGTGAGTAGGGAATATCTTGAACGTATCGATATAGTAAATTCAAATAAGGTATGCCCAACCGCGTCATTCCCGCGCAGGCGGGAATCCAGAGATTTGGAATTACTGCAATTTTTAAATATTTCTGAAAAACCAAGGTCTGGATTCCCGCCTGCGCGGGAATGAC